>NC_020909.1 GCF_000155735.2 Octadecabacter arcticus 238 | reverse complement strand
CCATATCCTTTCACCTTGCCCCACAAACATACACCTTCAAGGGATGGTTTGAACGCTTCGCGTGATCCTAATTCTCTTATTTTTCAGAGCCTTGAGTTTGCTCCCATATCCTTTCACCTATTGCCCCCTAAACATATACCTTCGGTACTTTTTCCCTTTGTTATCAGCTTTCTAAGGCGTCGCTCCCATATCCATTCACCTTAAAACCCCATAAACATACACCTTACATAACCTGTGCCGCATTTTGTCGCCATTTATCAGTACTTTACGAGGATTTATTGACTGCTCCCATAAACGTTCACCTATGCTCCCATATCCTTTCACCTTTCATCCCATAAACGTTCACCTATTAGGGCGGCTTGCTCCCATATCCATTCACCTTTCATCCCATAAACGTTCACCTTACCCCCCGTAACATCCTGTTTCTAAGCCACTTTTCAGCCCCTAAACACTTTAAACGTTGTTTCTTAAACATATTAAACAACAACAGGGAGCCTTACGGCCCCCCGTCAGCTCAGGTTGTTGCTTTCTATTTTTGAAAATAAAAAAAGGTATGGAAGAGGCGCAGTTTACGATTTGCGCCCGAGGAGCCAGGCGTTGAGATCCTCATAGCCTGCGTAGTAGCTGCGCATATCGACAAGTTTTGCGGCATCTTGCGCGTGCTCGAACAGTTTGCGGCTGGCAGCACTGCCAGCGTCGTCGTTGTCCAGGTACAGGCGCACCTCTGCAAAACGCGGATCGTTGATGTAGGGCAGGCACGTCTCCACAGGTTCGTGCTGTTGAGCACCAGCACCGCGCCGACTGGCTGGCTTGGTTTATCTTTGGACAGGTAGGATAAGAAATCCATGAAGCCCTCAAAGACTTGCAGCCGGGTTGCTTCCGGCTTGTCATGGAAGGTCACCGCTTTACCGATTCCTATAAAACCCTCAAACAGCGCTTTACGTGCCTCAAAACCCTCTCCCGCAGGGTAACAAGGACAAAGTAGCTCCAGGTGCCCTGGGGAGCCTTAAAATCGATCTGAGAGAGGTATTGGCGCGCAATGTCATGGTCGATACCCAGCTTTGCTGCAATATCTCGCAAAGCTGGATGCTCGAGCGGCTTGCTCTCCACCAATTCCAAGGCAACACTTTTCTCTTTTTCACCCCCAGAAGTCTGATTTTCTGGCTCAGTCTATGACCGGCGCGGAGCGCCGCGCGAGATCCCGGCAGAGGTGGTCAGGGCCGAGAGCGTCGGGGAGTAGATCCCGGTCTTGTCGAGATGCGCGAGCGCGTCGCGTAAATCACAGAAACAGAGCTCTCGCACGAGGTCGAGGATGGTGCCCCGCCCGTAGCTGCCCCATGGTCAAACCACAGGTTCTTGACGGTATCTACCTTGAAGGACGGGTTTTATCGCCGTCGCGCATGGGCGAGTGATACCACAGCTCACGCCCACCCACGCATGATTTTTGAGGGCTAAGTCCCTGGCGCTCGCGGTGGGCTGCGAGCGGTATGCATTTGGCTTGCGCGATTTTCATCGTTCAAAATGTTACACGAATAAAGTGTTTGGGTGCTGAAAAAAAGGGTGAGGGGGAAGCCACACAGAGTCTTGTAATCCTACCGCTGCCCCTGGGCCGTCAAGAACCGCGCACCGCTGGCCCAAGGGGCACGGCGCGAACGGTTCACGCTGCGCTTTGACCGCCCCGAGGGGAGGGCGCGGTGGATTTACAATGTCTCAGTGTTGAGCTGAGACGTTTTATTTTCTAACGTTTTACATATGACGTTACATGACAGACGGTCCCGTGAGATCGTAGCGCTGAATGACTTGGCGCGAAAAACCCTTAGGCAGTGCCGAGTGGTGGTCACGGAAGGTATCATGGTCCAATCAGAGGCCGATCAGGTCGCGATTTTGAACAAGGTGCGAAGCTTCGATGCGTTCACGCCGGACAACGACCCTTACGGCGAACATGATTTTTGATCGTTCAACCATCAAGGCCGCAAGATTTTCTGGAAGTGGGATTATTTCGACAAGCTCAGTACATACCTGAGCCCGGACCCATCCAGCACATCCATGACGAACAGGGTGCTGACGATCATGCTGGCCGAGGAATACTAAGCCGCAAGATCCATCGAGACCGATTTGCGGGGTGAGCGTATCACCTCGTTTTTTATTTTCTCATCTAACCAAACATGAGTACACCTATCTTACTGAAAAAGCGAAAGTTTCTAGCCAAAATAACCGGTATCCAAATCGGGCAGCATTCGAGTTTTATCCAACACCACCAGAGGCCACACGGGCTTTGTTATCCATGGAGAGTTTCCAGGGCGATACCTGGGAACCAGCTTGTGGCGACGGGGCCATTTCCAAGGTACTTGAGGCGGCAGGATACCAGGTGGTCTCCACAGACCTGATAGACCGAGGCTACGGGGCAGGGGGGCACAACTTCCTGAAATCCGAGATCCCACTGGCGAAGAACATTATCACCAACCCACCCTACGGGACCCATGGGCTCGGGGATGCGTTCGTGCGCCGGGCTCTCATCCATGCCCGCAAGACCGGGGGCAGCGTGGCGATGCTGCTCAATCTGCGCTCGCTGTGTAATCCGGACCGCACGCCGAGGTTTCAGAGATGTCCGCCGACCGCGATTTATGCCCTCGATGACCTGACTTGCTGGCCGGAAGGAAAGCCGGTGTCGCGCTATGCCCGCATTGCAAAGCAGCAATATTATTGGGCGGTTTGGCATTCTGGGAAGGTCGAGAGGCCAACGTTCTGGTGGCTAGCAACCAAGTCGTTTCGCTAAACGCTAAATCTATCGCCCCGCCGAAAAGGCGGGGCTTTCTTTTTTGACTTCCCATTATTTTCGAATACACTGTCGTACAATGTACAACATAGCCCTCCTTAGGAATGCAAACCATGCCAACATCGACCTTCACGACGCGCATCGACGTCAATTTGAAGGAACGCCTTCAAACCATAGCGCGACAGGAACACCGTTCTGCGTCTTTCATGGCGAACCAAGCCATCGAACACTTTGTTGAAGAACGCGAAGCGACCAGAGCGCTGGTGGAAACCGGCTTGATGCTGATTGAGAAGGGCGCACCAACGATATCATCAGACGCGATCCATGCTTGGATGGATGGCCCTGAGGATGCCCCATTTCCCGAGCCAAATGTTTTTAAAGATTAAACGATGCAGATTGAATTTCTTCAAACATCCCAGCCTGGATTGCGCTGGATGATCCAATATTACCGGAGCAATCCGCAGCTCAGCGAAGCGAAGGCCTTTGCCAGCTTTGCTGCGACCGAGCGTAGAATTGCAGAACTTGCTCCCCCGAGGGAGACTTTTGCAGACCTCAAAGACGTCTGGGAGGTAAAGATCCAAAAAACGGCCTTTTCCTTCCTCTACACCATTCAGGGTCAAACCGTTTACGTGATCGACATTCGAGACCAACGCGGCCATCGAAGCGCTGAAGCGCTTCGTGCGTTTGATCGAGAGTTGCGCCAAAGATACGACGATTAACCTCAGAGAGCGCCTATGACAAACACCTTCAACCCGCTGGACTTTGGTTTCGATAAACTCGACCTGCAACATGGTAGCCTGCGATTTTATGAATATTGCTCGGGTGATTTTTGTGACGGCAAGGTCAATCCCCACCGCATCAACGTCTATCTGACCCAGGACGGCGACTTCGTCACCGTTTGGGATGGCTTGTTTGATACCGCCTTTGTGAGCCAGGCCTTCCACGATCTTATTGGGAAGGTAGGGCTTGGCGATGTTGATTTCTTTACCACGTACCACACGCCACTATTTCGGGGACATATCGAGACCCAGGATGAGGCGAAGATTATCCTTAAGGCGCTGCGCTTTGACCGCCTCAGACCAAGTATCATCAGGATCGATGAGGACAATCGGATCTGCTGCGACAGCCTGTAAACGTCGCTATAAACTTTTGACAATTCACGCTTTTCTCGCACAATTCTCCCTGACCGCCTAACGGCGCTCATCAACCCACCAGTCTTTCGAGACTGGTGGACGCCAGCTTTGAGAGACTCCCCAAAACAGGGAGAAGAGGCATGGCACAACATGCAGCGGCCGAGAGCCGTGGCGCTGCTTTAGCAGCGTTCAAAAAGACCTTTCGCGAGCTGGCACCCTACAAACACCGCTACGAGGTTTTCAAAGACTTCGTGACAATGGCCGCGTGCAGTTTGCACAACAGCCTTCACAAGGATCCTGCCCGCGAAGAGGAATATCTGGCGATCATCGCTGGCTACAAAAAACCAGACCAAGAGGCCTTTCCAAAATTGATGGCCCACTTGGTCATGGCACTGGACAGCGAGCCGCGTGACATTCTCGGGCCGCTCTACATGGAGCTCGAGATTGCCAACAAGGACGCAGGGCAATTCTTCACCCCGCCCGAGCTCTCTGAGCTGATGGCCAACTTGACCTTCGGGGATATGCTTGGCCGCTTGGATAGCCAGCCGTTTATCACGGCAGGTGAACCCGCATGCGGGGGAGGGGGGATGATCTTGGCCTTGGTCAAGGTGATGACCCGAGCGGGACATGACCCCGCCCGCAAGCTCTGGGTGCAGGCTATCGACGTGGACCGTTTAGCAGCACTTATGTGCTACGTTCAGCTGAGCCTGTGGAATGTGCCCGCCGAGATTATCGTCGGGAACACGCTCAGCTGGGACATCCGCGAAGTCTGGTACACGCCCGCCCACCACATGGGACTTTGGAAGTATCGATTACGCCGGACGGAAAACAGCCTCGAGGTTGAAATTTCAGCCACGGAGCGCCCGGCGCATAAAACGCCGCCGCCCGAACCGACGACCCCTCTGACGCAGCGCACACCTGAACCCCCAGCCGTCAAGCCAAGCCAGCTTGGCTTTGACTTCTGAGGGTCCCATGGCGACAGATTATGAGGAACACCAGATCGACAGGAAAGGGCAGGACATCACCGTGCGGTGGTGCCCGCAGTGGCTGGGCGGTGATACCGCCCATCTTGAGATTGTGACCAAAGACCGCCAAGCGCATCCGATATCCGCAACCGGATACCGCTCGCATTTCTGCCCGCGCGAGCTGGTGGAAGAGGCCGGTGGCCCGGTGGCGTTCACGCTTGCCTGGTTGGAGAGGAAAGATGACGGCAAACCCGTTCAACTTTCGCTTCTATGAAACTGATAGAGCCCCCGATTGGGGGCTCTTTTCATGATTCATTCTTTTGACGTAACTCCCAAGGACCCCATCGGATATCGGGTTTTGTGTTGCCCTTGCGACGTTAGAGCCGAGCGATGATCTGTTGTGGTGATAGGGTGAGTGTTTCGAGGATATTGCCCCCGTGTTTTCTGACCGTCGAGATGACGGATCTGATGTCAGCGAAGACCTGCGCGCCCTCGAGGGTGCGGAAAGTTCCCGAGATTTTCATGCGCAACTTCATCATGCGCAGGTCCCATTCGGCCTGATTGTTGGTGAAGGGAACTGTGAAGTCCGTAAGGAACCTTAGGACGTCATCACGGTAGTCGCGCAAGCGGACCAGAAGGTTATGGCCTGGCCGCCTGGCTTTTCGGCCTCGCGCACCAGTGCGTCTAGCCAGTGGGTCTTGTCGCTCATGGAAGGCGAGGCCCTCGGTGAGGATAGCCATGTATTTGGTGAGGATGCCGTGGTGAACCGACGTGGGGAGTTCGGTCTCGCCTCGCCCCTGAGCCGCGCACTTGAGCTGATTGGCGCTGTTGAGCAGCACGCTCATCGCGCACGCCCACGGCTCCTTTTCGATTTCTTCGATGGCCTTGAGTTCCCGTAAATGATGCGCCCCGCACAGGGCGTGCGCGTCCACCCCACTCATATGGGCGTAATAGGACTTCCAGTGGTCATGAACAATTGTCCCGCCGGTCAGGAAGGATGGAACAGCACCGCGCTTGGCGCTGATGCGATAATGCGTGAAGGCGAGATCGCTGATTGAGTGCAGCCAGTGCAGCTTACCAGCAACACGAAGTCCGGTCTCATCCAGATGCCGAACGCCGCCTTCATTGAGCCGGGCCAGAATGTGTTCGACGACGCCACCCAAGGTACGCGCTGTGCCGTTCACCCAGTTGGTCACGCTGGCCGCGCATAGGCTGGTGGCACCAAACAAATCACGCAGGAGTTGGCAGACCCGATCCTCGGGGATCAGCTGCTGAACATTGCAGTAGACCGCCGCCGCCCGAATGCGCTTACCGTATTGCACGTGTGCATTCACGCCATCGGGAAAGGTGGCTGTCGTCGTGGCTCGGCAATGGCCACAACAATAAATCGCTGCCTGATGCTCTGTGACCTCCAGACGCGGCACCGGTATGTCATAAACCTGACGCCTCTCCACCGCCTTGATCATCCCAGCCGTCAAGCCATGCTGACAGGTGCCACAGGCCTCAGCCTCATGTCGCTCCACAAAGTCAGGCGTTGCTGTCTGACGTAGGGTGTCGCCTCGGTGGCCAACTTAGCCACCACTTTTCTTACCGGACTTACCACGCAGGCTACGCGGTACCGGCTTCTTCAACCCATCACTCGAAGGCGGCTTGCTGCTATTACTGCTGTTCTTGGCCAACTGACGCCGCAGATCCGCATTCTCTTGCGCCATGCTCGCCAACGCGGCTTCCAACTCGGCGATCCTGCGCAGAGCCGTGGCGAGGAGTTGTTCAAGAGCAGTAACTTGGTCCATTCCACCAATGATTCAGAGAAATCGTCACAGCGCCACGAAATTCAGACCACAACAGAAAATTCATGCGCCTAATGGCCAAGGAGACTCACATCAAAACTGACAAAAACCCGTTATCGGCTGGGGTGCTTGGGAGTTACCTTTTGACATTGAACTCAAAAGGCATACAGTGTCTGACATAAGCTTACTTTCTAATTTTTGGATGATGACCACAATGACCAGCCCCCGTTTCACCATGCGTCTCGATCCTGAGCTGAAGGATTGGCTCGAGACTGAGGCAAAGCGCAAAGATCGCAGCGCGGCCTATGTTGCAAAACAGGCTATTCAGGATTTGAAAAATAAGACGGAAGCGAAGGGGCAGATGATCTGTGAGGCGATAGCCGAGGCAGATAAGGGCGCGTTTATTTCAGAGGACAAAATGACCGCTTGGTTTGAATCCCTTGGAACAGACCATGAGCTTCCCGAGCCGGAAGCTGATATTTTTCGTAACCAGTCCTAAAATATGCAAATCAAGTTTCTTGCGGAATCCAAAGCGGATTTGCGGTGGTTCAAACAGTATTATTCACGCGTGTTTCCGGCGGGGAGAACAAAAGCTGACCAGCAATACCGATCCTTGTTGATCCTACTTAAAAGCCAACCGCGTGCTGGCCACCAAGATAACAATTACCCCGGTGTTTTTGAGTACAACTTGCCAGGAATACCTTTCACGGTGCTGTATCGTATCAAAGACGAAGCGATAGAAATTATGCGTCTGTATGACCAGCGCGGCGAATTTTCAAACGACCGTAAAAGCTAAACACTTTTTCTTTTTCACACGTATCCCCTTTGGCCTTTAAAAACTAAAAGCGCCCCCAATTGGGGGCGCTTTATCGTTCGCACACAAGCGCGATGGTTCGAGAAAACATGGAAACAGGATCTATGGCGTGCCATCCGTTTTTGATCGTTGGGTCAGCCATTCACAGAGTTCATCGCCGGATTTTTCAAATGCAGCGATCTTTTCTCCTATGGCTTCAAACTGCGTTTTGAGCTGCTCGAAATCGTCTTCGATAGCCGCCATGCGGGGTGAATATTCCTGCATGAGCAGATACGTGAGCCCGTCAGAATTCCCTTTTTCTGCTGCTACCTGACACCGCGAGATTGTTGCTTGCAGGGCGTGGAAACGCTTCGAGTGAGATATTTTCATGAGAAAATATAAGAAATAGTACGGCAATTTTATCCAAAATGCGCTGATCGGCAAATCGAACCGTAAAGATCTTCGGGAGGATCACTGAGGTCAGCACATAGGCCGACCGTGTGAGTGGCGCTGCTTTTCTTGCGCTGGTACTGGCTTTTCTGTGGGGCCGGCGACATAATTGCCTGAAACAAGACAGCAGGATTCCCGCCTATGCGACTGACAGCCCCGACCTTTATCGTCTTTGTGATCTCTCTTATTTGCGCCGCGCTGGCGCTGCTCCCGGTTCTCGGTGTGGCCGTGGTGGCCTTGCCGATCTCGGGCTTTTGGCTGATGACGATTGCTTGGGGCTTGCTGCTGGCAGGTGTTCTGTTCCGAGGGGTGTAATCCAGAAATGGCGAAGGCAACTAAACTCGATCAGCTGAGCGACCAAGTGGTCACAGCGCTGCTTGAAAAGCATGCGTGCCCGTTGCCGTTCCACGCGGTGCGGGCTTTGTTTATGGGTAATATCGCCACGCCGGATATGACGACCTCCACGATGCAGACCATTCGTGATTTATGGGGCGGCGAGTTGCCCAAGTTTGAAACCAAGCAAGACGCTGAAATCTTGATGATGTGCTTGATGCAGGGCCTCTGGAATGGGCTGAGCGCGTATCAAAACCGCACGAACCCTTTCAAACTGACACGGGTGAAGAGCCCGCAGCCGAGCTGGGAGGCGCTTGCGCGCCTGTCTTTGCTGCGGCGCGAAGAGATTGATGGGTTTATCGAAGGGCTGTTTGCTGGGCATGAGGAAATAGACCTGCCTGAAAAGGCACATCGCGCGACCAATATGTTGGGCGAAATCCGCGCCATGCTGGCGGGCTTGCATGGTTTGGCAATGAAGAACAACACTACGCCCACGGACACCCAAGAGCTGGATGGGATGATCAAGCAGGTGCGTGAGCTGAGTATCATCGCAGAAAAGGAAATCAACGTCGCTATTCAGTCGTGCAAACGCGCGCGGGCGCAGATGTTGGAAACCTATACGGCCGAAAAACCGGTGCTGCATTGATGAGCGAGGACCACACGCAATTTGAGGTATTTCCCGACCGACTTCATTTGCGCCGCGTGGATCCGGCGAAGAAGATGCGCCGGTTTTATCTGATGACGGTGCAACGGGATTTGTTTGGTGGAGCCCAACTGGTGCGTGAGTGGGGTAGCATTGGCAGCTCCGGGAAGATCATGAGCAGCCATCACGCTGATGAAGCGCAGGCCGTGGATGCCTTGGCTGAAATCTTCGCGGCGAAACGCAAACGGGGATATGAGTTTTGAGCGTTCCAGATGACTACAGCAGGTATCGTCAAGTTATTGCCTCCAAGCCGCAATGGGGGTCACCGGTCTGTTTTACCCTGCCTTTAGTTCACATGTGATGTCGTCCCAAATGCTGTGAGCATCTGAGCGAGATTGCCGATAGGCAGGGGCGGATAGTTTGTGGCGGCGAGGGCGAAAGATTGTTTGGACCTGATCATGTACGGACAGAAATCGTTGCGCTTGGCGAGGTGATTTGAACCTCCCCATTATCTTCTCTCGTCGCCGGGTGGGCCTGTGCGAAACTTACGCTCGATTATTCAATCCCTTGTGGGCACGATGGTCGATACCAGGCGCCAGTTTCCGGAGGGCCGCCCCATAACTTCCCAGTTTGTCGGTAACAAGGACGCGCGGTTGACCGTATTGCTTGAACAATTTGCGAAAGAAACGGTCTGCTGCCTTTGTATTGCGGCGTGACTGTACAAGAATATCCAGCACGTCACCCTTGCTATCAACAGCGCGCCAAAGCCAATACTTTTTGCCACGGATTGTGATCACTACCTCGTCGAGATGCCACTTATCCGATGGTGCAGGCCGATCACGGCGTATGACTTTGGCATATTGGTGGCCAAATTTTCCAACCCATGACCTGATTGTTTCATAACTGACGATCACACCGCGCTTGTATAAAAGGTCCTCGACATCGCGAAAGCTCATCGGAAAACGAAAGTATGCCCATACAGCGTAGGAAATAATTTCAGGCGGGAAACGATGTCCCTTAAAGGCCCCGGATTGTTTGGCTTTTGTCATATGGTTTCGTACGATTGAGAAAGACCCCCGTCAACTTGACGATACCCGAAAAAGCCCACCCTTCAAGGTGGCAGGCTTTAAGTCTCGTTATTCCAGAGGATAAATCAATTTCTATAGTTCAAACCAGCTCAAGTCTGATGCTGCGGCCAACAACTTGTGCGGCGCGCGATAGAACCGCCAGCGTCACGCCATCATTGGACGGATCAAGCAGGCGATCGAGCTGCGAGCGGCTGGTATCAAGGCGCTTAGCCATCTCGACTTTTGAGATATGCTGATCTCTCATTGCCGCCGCCAATTGAAAGGCGAGGACGCGCTTCACAGCTTGTTCGGTGGTCTCGTCATAGGTCCCCTGCTCTTTTAGGAAATCCTCGAAAAGCGCTCCAGCTTTGCCTACTTCTACTTCGTTGGTCATTTCAGTCCTCGCATTCGTTTATCAGCCGTCTCCAGTTCCTTGACTGGCGTCTTCTGGCTCTTTTTTATAAACCCGTGAAGTAACACCATGTTACCCTCATGTGCGCAGAAAAAGACCCGCGCAATCCGGCCAACACCCAGGTTTGACCGAACTTCCCAAAGTCCTTTGTGGCCTTTGAGCGACCGGCAAAGCGGCATGCCAATTGGCCATCCAAACTCGGCAGTCTGTATATCATCGCCAATCAATTTTCTATCTTCAGGCGTCAGGCCTAAGAGCCAATTTCGTACAGGCACCCTGCCCGCTTCAGACTCAAAAAATCTTGCTGGTAGTCGTTTTTGTGTTGTCACCACTTAATGTACCTAAAAAGGTACATCGCGGCAAGCCTTTTCTTTTCTATTTGAAATACATCTCCATGAAATCATGTTATCACTATTTCATGGAGATGTAGGATTCCCACATAGCCATAAATAATTGAGACTTTGAGCCCTTTGAGTATCCAAATGTCTCCCCTGCCTTTGCGCTGAAAGCATTAAAAACTTCTGGCGGTATCATCACTTGAAGAGGTTTATTCTTGCCCTCAGACTTGCACGGATCAGCCTGGATAACATTTGTGGTTTTCTCACGCGGTGGCGGCGTGCCCTTTTTCAAAATTGATGTGTTTGCCATTACACTGCCTCCTTCTCAGAAGCGATCGCCCCAAGACGGTTGATGATTGATTGTGCCAAGCGTTCCGCTTTCTCGTTCAATGTGCGGTGCGGTGTCTCCGTGATTACCTTCCCGGCATCATGGGCAATGCCATAGGCAGTTGAGACCGGCACAAACCCATCGAGCGTCACATAATCCGTTAGATCCAGATAAGCACGCGCTGCATTGAGCTCTGCTTCGCTATTGGTCGTCTTAACCAGGGCAAAGGCAATCTGGCTTGCACGGATACCAGCATCAGCTAGGCTATGCGCCAACTTCACTGCGGGACGCAGATCATCCTTGGTCTGTCCCGTTGGGATCACAGTCAAATGCGCCGCCTTAGCAATTTCCAACGTTTGCTGGAAGGAATGCGGGCGTCCATCAAGGATGTAAGCGTCAAACCGTCCCGATTCTGCCAAAGCTGTTTTGAGATTTCCGAAAGGTTGGACCTGAATTTCAGGCTCAATTTGCGCTTCAGCGCGATCCGCAGCCCATTCCGTGCATGTTGTTTGTTGTGTGTCGAGGTCTGCGATCTTAACCGAAAACCCGTCCTTTGCCAGCTCGCGTGCAAAGAGCCGTGCTAGTGTCGACTTACCAGCCCCACCTTTTTGCGAGACCATTCCTATAATGTAGCTCATGATGTACCTGCTCGGTTTATTTTTTCCACGGTACCATGGTATCACGTTTAATCAATACATTGTTATCATGATTTCATGAAGGCCCGATATTTGTTTACCATGGTATCATGTTAACTTTATTTCATGACATTATGGATTACCGCGCTTCTCGTACCAGCTCTTACAAAATTTGATAAAATGACGGGCAGGGTGCTTGGGTTCAATTTCATTTTCGCCAAGCCACGAGCGCCATTCCCACTCTAAAACATATATATCCCATCCTGGCGCAACCGTCTTGGCATCATGGAGAGCCTCAGGATCAAGGCGGCCTTCCCATGCAACGACAGAGGTTGTGATCAACATCGTGCCTCGATTGCGAAATGTGACCATGTCCATTTCGGTATCAAAAGAAACGCTATAGTCGGGCAAATGGTCAAAGTTAGCCAGATCACGCAGCATTTGCCGGAAGCGTTTGAGCGGGCTTTGCGAGCCTGTTTTCTTGAGCAGGTTTGCGAGCCCGATCTTCCATTCATCTTGCTGACCACAATGTTTCCGAGCAATCTCATAGACACGCCGCTCAATGGGTTTGCGCAGCCGGAAATAATCCCGATGCAGCGTTAGAACCTCTTGATCTCGGATCGCATTGAATACCCAATCCGAGAGTTTAACCTCGCACCACAGCAGACGGCCATCGAGACCGTGTTTTCGGCGAATAGAAGACGCATCAATCAAGCCAAAGCTGTCCGATTGCTCTTCATCGCCGGAGCGAATGTTTGTGCGAATGCGCGTACCTTCAAGTCGATCCAGTGCCTCAATCAGCGCCATGTAATCCCGGCCACTGGTGCCACGATTTGTAAAAATCAGTAGATCGCGCGAGTTAATACGGACACGCGGCGAGACTGGTTGATTGCGCTTCAGCTTCGCCATGATCTGCGAAATACAGTAGATCAAGATATCCTTATCGTAAATTGTCGCCAAGCCTTTGACGCTTGGCGTAATCTCGATCCAGTTGCCTTTATGCTCATATCGGCGAACATTTGTTTCGGGCTTCTTTGAAAGCGAGTAAAAAGGGTGCTCCATATGAACCATGACATCTTTGAGAACGGCGTCAGCCACATCACAGATGAACAGATCATGCTGCGGATGGCGGTCCGGCATTAGGGGCAGGGGCGTCTTCTCTTCGTTAACGGCAGATAAAAGCCCTAGATTCGTGGTTTTAGTGTCCATGCTTCATCTTCGTGGTATTAGGTGCCGTCTGTCAAGGTTCGTGGTATTAGGCACCCTTGGTTAGATTCGTGGTATTAGGCACCCTTGGTTAGATTCGTGGTATTAGGCACCCTTGGTTAGATTCGTGGTATTAGGTACCAAGATTCGTGGTATTAGGTACCAAGATTCGTGGTATTAGTTACCAGCCATTTCTATTATACTTTTTATTTCAGTAACTTACATGACGATATCCACTGCTTAACACATATATTAACACATATTTAACACAAACATCTTGGGTTTAGACGCGTATAAAGCTCAGTTCAGCGGATTTTCATCATACAGCAGCCGATACAACTTACTCTTGAAGTACATGTTCTGCTTCGCTTTGAGCGGGTTACGATTACCAACAAACAACAGCAACTCGTCCGCTTTCATTACCATCACCTGCTCTGCAGTCATAAGCTTTTGACTCTGCTCAGAGTAGGAAAAATCGCGGCCTTCATGTACTGATTTACCTTCACTAATTTGCTGAGAATAGACGGTGTTCTCGCCGAAGTGACGCGCTGCCCATTCGGCGGTTTCAATATCATTCAGGTTGAAGACACGCTTCGTGATGCAAAATCCAAAGATCGAACGCGCGCCGTTAGGACCATAGGCTTTTTCAACTTGGCCAGTGTCTTGCGTCACAAACAAAGCTTCGACCCCTGCACCCGCCGCCATATTGGCGATGTTCATAATCTGCTCCATGCGTCCCATCCTGACAAATTCATCGAGGACGAGCAGGATAGGGGCCTTAACCTTCCGCCGCCCGTCCTGGCGCACGACCGTTCCTAGAACGAGATTGATAAACAGCCGCATGAACACGGATTGCTTATCCACCTGATCGAGAGGGACTGCGATGAACAGATCGACTTTGTCATCAAGAAGCTCGTCCATCCTAAAGCTGGAGCGTTCCAAAAACCGTCGGATGTTCTCCGACTGCATCCACTCAAAGGCTTTCGATACCGCCTGCGCGCAGAATAGTCTGCGCCGGGCGGTGGCCGACGAGGTGGGTACTGTCGGCCCAAGCCTCAAGGGTCGCGTCGAGCTTGGATGACAAAAGAAGATCAGCCACGGCGATCAGATTGCGCCGGTCGGGTTCTTCCTGTGTCACGATCACTTCGATCGCCGCCGCGACCAGCTGGCGGGCCATTTCCGCAAAATGCGCTCCATCGCCGTGTTCGGGTTGGGGGTATCCACACAAGACCCCTTAAACAGCGCGTTACGTGCCACAAAAACCTCTCCCGCAGGTAACCCCCCCGGGCAAAGTAGTTCCAAGCACCCTGAGGAGCCTTAAAATCGATCTGAGAGAGGTGTTGGCGCACAATGTCATGGTTGATACCCAGCTTTGCGAGATATTGCAGCAAAGCTGGATGCTCGAGCGGCTTGCTCTCCACCAATTCCAAGGGAACACTTTTCTCTTTTTCACCCACAGAAATCTGATTTTCTGGCTCAGTCTATGACCGGCGCGGAGCGCCGCGCGAGATCCCGGCAGAGGTGGTCAGGGCCGAGAGCGCCGGGGAGTAGAGCCCGGTCTTGTCGAGATGCGCGAGCGCGTCGCGTAAATCACAGGAACAGAGCTCTCGCACGAGGTCGAGGATGGTGCCGCCCGTAGCTGCCCCATGGTCAAACCACAGGTTCTTGACGGTATCTACCTTGAAGGACGGGTTTTATCGCCGTCGCGCATGGGCGAGTGATACCACAGCTCACGCCCACCCACGCATGATTTTTGAGGGCTAAGTCCCTGGCGCTCGCGGTGGGCTGCAAGCGGTATGCATTTGGCTTGCGCGATTTTCATCGTTCAAAATGTTACACGAATAATGGCTCTTCTCCGCTTTGTTGAGTAAGAAAAGATGCTGACCATCAAGTAACCTGTTGATATGTTAGAGTCTGATTCAAAACTAACTGAACGTTCTCAATTCTTTGTGAGATGCCGTGTGACGCGTCTGATATGCGCGATGAGGATCCAAGCCTCTGCGCTTGCGATGGATTTCTCCCAATCTTTCGATAGGCGGCGACATCGGTTCAGCCAGGCGAAGGTGCGCTCGACGACCCACCGCCGCGGCAGCACTTCAAAGCCCTCCGCGGTGTCAGAGCGTTTGACGATCTGGACGGTCCATCGGCCGAGGGCCTTTAGCGCGTCCCGCAGTTTGGGTCCTGCATACCCGCCATCCGCAAATACATGTCGCAATGATGGATAGCGCAAGGCGATCACTTTCAGCACATCGGGTGCGCCATCCCGGTCCTGAATTCCGGCGCTGTGGACCACCAAGCCTATCAGCAATCCAACCGTATCGGTTACGATGTGGCGCTTGCGGCCCTTGATCCGTTTGCCCGCATCATACCCCCTAGTACCACCGCTTTCAGTGGTTTTTACGCTCTGGCTATCTATGACCCCTGCCGTTGGCTGGGCTTTGCGGTTCTCGGCCAGACGCGCAGCTTCGACCAGCTTCTGATTTATCTCATCAAGCAAGCCGTCATCACGCCACGCGTAGAAATAGCCCCGAACCGTTGAAACCGGAGGGAAGTCGTTGGGCAACATACGCCATTGGCATCCGGTCGTTGCAATGTAGAGGAGCGCGTCAACCACGTCGCGCAAACGTGTCGTACGGGGCCGACCAGTTGTCTTCGGTGGCGGCATTGAAGGCGCTATCAACGCCCATTCCGCATCGTTCATATCGCTTGCGTATTTATCGCCATTTCGGTCATGTTGACGGCGGGTGAGTTTAGTCCAAGCCATTGTGATCTCCATTCAGCTTCACAACCGAACAGAATCACAAACTACTGAACTCACTCAAATAGTTTTAAATCGGGCTCTTAGGTTTCTGACAACTTTACATAGGGCAGGTATATGACCATCGACATCTCGCAACATATTTTACGCCTGAAGGGGCAACGTGTAAATGAAATTGAGCTGGCTGAAGACGGTGCGAAGGTTATTGTTCAGTGCAGTCGGGATGCCCGCAGGAGCGCTATAGACCCTGCAACCGGCAAGAAGGGTAGCATCAACCAACATATTCGCCGACAAGTAAACGACATCCCGTTTTTTGGGTATCCTTGTGTGATTGAGATTGAGCTAGCGCAGGTTTTTATTAGCAAGGGTGAGCGCCGCATTGAGGCGTGTCCTTTTGTTGATAAAGGGTGCCGTTTCACCCATCGATTTTGCCATCTTATCAGTGGATTGTGCCGTCATTTATCCATTCTGGCTGTCTCCAGGCATTTAGGTATACGATGGGAGACGGTAAAGAATATCGACAAGGCATACCTGATGGAAACGCTCCCTGCGCTTGATCCCGCACAGCTTGCTGGCTTGGAATACATTGGTGTCGATGAAGTGGCCCGGGCGAAAGGTCATGACTATATGACGGTGGTCTACGATATGGTCGGAGGGCATCTGATCTGGGTGGAAGCCGGTCGAACTGCCGAAGTTTTTTCAAGGTTTTTGAAACAGCTGCGGCCAGATACAGCCCATAAAATAAAGGCCGTGTCGATGGATATGGGGCCTGCCTACCAAAAGGCTGTCAGGGAGTCCTTGCCGATGGCCGACATCGTATTTGACCGTTTCCACGTCATGAAAAACTACAGCAAGGCTATCCATAATCAGCGTCGCCTTGAGTTCAGGAAGGCCGATCCAAGTGGTAAAGAGTTGATGAAGGGCACGCATTATCTGTTGCTCAAAAATGCGGATAAGTTGAATGAAAAACAAAGTAACAAGCTGCAAACGTTGCTGGAGAGCAATAGCAACCTGAATACGCTTTACGTCTTAAAAGAACAGCTTCAGGCTCTGTGGAGCGCCCCATCATTTGAGGGGATGTCAGAGCAACTGGAAAATTGGTGCCTGATCGCAGATCAGTCACACATGCTCTATCTGAAAAAGTTCGCAAAATCCCTAAGAAAACATTGTGTGGGCATATGCAACTACGCGAAACACAAGCTGACAAGCGCCAGGATAGAGGCTGGTAATGTCAGTATAGGAATGATCCGCAAACTAGCCAGGGGCATCAGGGATACCGCCAGGGGAATCGCATGAGATTTAGGTGTTAATTATTTCGGCGAGGAAATCATCATCCCATGATGCAATGTGGCGCTTTGATCGCAGGCTATGCTTCCCCTTTACGGAGCGCAGCATGTTGCTTGCAGCGTGTTTTATGGTCGTAAAATTCGCTGGAGCATTGCCTTTTCGGATACGGCATTCATCGTCGCGAAACACCATGTCCATGACCCAATGCAGCCCGTTTTCTATTCCCCAGTGGTCACGGATGGCTTTGGCGTGATGTTCAGCATCTGATGTCATTGATGAAATGTAATAGCGGGTTTCGGCGCGCGTTTTATCCTGCAGGATGGCGTGGTACTGGACCATAACGATGCTTTTCAAACCGGGCCAATTGTGGTCCGCTTTAAGCCAGTCAATATCCGTGCACACTGTGACCCTCCTTGTTTCGATACGGCCATGAGACTTCTCTACCGTTTCGTGGTAAGTGACTGTTGTGTCGTCATAATCTACGGCCGCCTGTTCCGTCATGAATAATTCTGTGTCCTTGCGTAGGCTGCCCTGATTACCCTTCAAAGCGAGGATGTAGTCTGCTTCTTTGGAGATGATCTTCGCGGCGATTTCGCGTTGGCATCCCATAGCGTCGATGGTGACAATAGCCCCCTTCAGGGTGAGCAGTTCCAACAGTTCTGGTATGGCCGTTATCTCGTTGGACTTGCCGTCCACCTGCCGTTGCGCCAGCGTCAGATTCCATTCCGAACTCCAGGCCGAGATCATGTGAATTGCGGCCTTGCCGCCAGCTTTATCCAGGCTGCGGCGAGAGGTTTTCCCATCAATCGCGACCACTCCAGTCACCGTCTTGTTAAGGGAGGCCACCCAGTCGATAAAACAGGCCTGAAACGCCTCGGCATCCAAGGCCGCAAAGATGTTTCCAAGTTGGTCATGGGACGGTGTCCCGTCTGCAAAAGGTAGAAAACGCTTCAAAAAGCCCAGTTTCTTGGTCCCATATATCGAGATGGCCGTCCAGTCATTGGCACCTGACAAAACAGCGCATAGGGTTAAGAGGAGTATTTCCGGCAAAGGGTAAGTCACTTTAACCTCTTGACGTGAATCGCTTATATCTGAAAAATGCGTAAGAAATTCAATGGGATGGATCTCAGGTGAACTTGGGGTTGGCATGGCATATGACCTCGTTAAAACAGTAAAGATCACCCATCGAATCAGCCTCTACAACATTTGTCGACATCGTTATTGTTCATGCGATTGCCTTGGGGATACCGAATACTTCAAACTCAAAATTAGACAATCATCCATCCCAGATAATCAATCTATGTTCTATTTGAAATCCTAGAATAACTCAACAAAGCGGAGAAGAGCCGAAAGATTGTTTGTAACAAACTAGAGCGCTACACTACATCATAGATCACTATGAGATAGGTAGTAGCTACATGACACAAGTAACAATATCAGAGGCTGCAAGACGGGTGGGCGTTGCTCGGTCTACATTGTTGCGACACATTAAGACCGGTAAGGTTTCAAAGGTTATTGGTAAAGATGGAAAGCCAAGCTTGGATACGTCCGAGCTGTTGCGAGTGTATGGTGATCTGAAAGTATCTGATACAGATGATACAAGCGCTACACTACATCAAAACCATAGCACGCTACATGTTGATACAGGTGACCGCTACACCGAAAAAGACATAGAAATCGCAACTTTACGAGCCGAACTTAAGGCGACGCTACAGCGGTTAGACGAATTCAAAGAAGAGCGCGACGAATGGCGGGGAGTAGCTAAAAAAGGACAAGCCTTGCTCACTGACGCGGGGCAGGGGAGGCCCCGTCAAGGATTGTGGGCGCGGGTATTCGGCAAACAGGGGTAGTTCTCCTTCAAGCGCGCCTAATGGTGTTTGTGCTGACCTCGAACAGACGCGCCAACTCTGCGATGGCATGGATGCAGGGACGAGGAGACGCCAATGAGTTCGGGCAATATCCGGGCATCTATTGCAGCAGCGCAGGCGGGCAGGTGATCGAACAGGACTACGGGTTCAGCTATTGCGCGATCTGGATCAACGCGCCGGACCAGTGAACGTCCGGCCATGCCTCGGCTCAAACAATATCGTTCGCCGCAGCGTCGATGATCATTTGCAAAGATGCCATGGCGGCTTTATGGCTCACCGTCCGGCCAGCTTTAACGTCTGCAAGTCCGCGCTGGATACCCTAGATGGTGGCTGACTCTGCTCCTAAGATCTGTAGCTGTCGGGCTGCTGGTTGTCATGGCATCGGCTTCCAAGGGTTGATGATCTGCACGCCTGTCGGTTCAAAATCCGCAACATTGCGTGTGACGATTGGCATGGCGTGAGTGATCCCTGTCGCGGCTATCAGGGCGTCCCGGTCACTGCGGGGGTCTGGAACATGCAAAGCGGCACAGCAGAGCGCGACAGGCCCGTTTACGGATAAAATGCGGCCCTCAAAGGCCGGAAGCACCCTATCAGCCATCCACGCCCTCAAAGCGGCGCCCTGAGTGCTGTCACGCCTTTCCATTTGCCTGACACCCATCTCAAGTTCCAAGAGCGTGATAGCAGACAGAAAAAGCGCGGACGGATCTTGATCAGCGGCCCATGCAACGACGTTGGTGTCCGCCTTACCTGTTTTTGCTTTGCGGAGCTCGGAGACCACGTTCGTATCGAGAATGAACATCAGGACAAATCAGCGGGACGTGTGAGGCTACCCAAGCGATCCGGTTCAAACGATACGTCTGCCGCCTCTGGATCAGCAAGCAAATCGAGAATACTTTCCTGCAGTCCAGCAAGCTGTCTGTAGGCTTCAATGCTGAGCAAGACATGAGCGGGTTTGCCCCGGTCTGTGATGAACACAGGCCCTTCTTGCGCAGCCCGCTTTGCACCACTGGCGTCTTGATTGAACGTCCGACTGTTGATCGTTGTCATTCCCATTGCTCACATCCTTCTAAGCACCTTAATGTAGTAACATTACTACAACAAGCTATAATGTCAATCTGAACCCTTCAATGACTAGATTAGGGCGGGTAAATTAAGCGCCAAAATCATTCAAATAAAGTAACTCCCAAGGACCCCATCGGATATCGGGTTTTGTGTTGCCCTTGCGACGTTAGAGCCGCGCGATGATCTGTTGTGGTGATAGGGTGAGTGTTTCGAGGATATTGCCCCCGTGTTTTCTGACCGTCGAGATGACGGATCTGATGTCAGCGAAGACCTGCGCGCCCTCGAGGGTGCGGAAAGTTCCCGAGATTTTCATGCGCAACTTCATCATGCGCAGGTCCCATTCGGCCTGATTGTTGGTGAAGGGAACTGTGAAGTCCGTAAGGAACCTTAGGACGTCATCACGGTAGTCGCGCAAGCGGACCAGAAGGTTATGGCCTGGCCGCCTGGCTTTTCGGCCTCGCGCACCAGTGCGTCTAGCCAGTGGGTCTTGTCGCTCATGGAAGGCGAGGCCCTCGGTGAGGATAGCCATGTATTTGGTGAGGATGCCGTGGTGAACCGACGTGGGGAGTTCGGTCTCGCCTCGCCCCTGAGCCGCGCACTTGAGCTGATTGGCGCTGTTGAGCAGCACGCTCATCGCGCACGCCCACGGCTCCTTTTCGATTTCTTCGATGGCCTTGAGTTCCCGTAAATGATGCGCCCCGCACAGGGCGTGCGCGTCCACCCCACTCATATGGGCGTAATAGGACTTCCAGTGGTCATGAACAATTGTCCCGCCGGTCAGGAAGGATGGAACAGCACCGCGCTTGGCGCTGATGCGATAATGCGTGAAGGCGAGATCGCTGATTGAGTGCAGCCAGTGCAGCTTACCAGCAACACGAAGTCCGGTCTCATCCAGATGCCGAACGCCGCCTTCATTGAGCCGGGCCAGAATGTGTTCGACGACGCCACCCAAGGTACGCGCTGTGCCGTTCACCCAGTTGGTCACGCTGGCCGCGCATAGGCTGGTGGCACCAAACAAATCACGCAGGAGTTGGCAGACCCAATCCTCGGGGATCAGCTGCTGAACATTGCAGTAGACCGCCGCCGCCCGAATGCGCTTACCGTATTGCACGTGTGCATTCACGCCATCGGGAAAGGTGGCTGTCGTCGTGGCTCGGCAATGGCCACAACAATAAATCGCTGCCTGATGCTCTGTGACCTCCAGACGCGGCACCGGTATGTCATAAACCTGACGCCTCTCCACCGCCTTGATCATCCCAGCCGTCAAGCCATGCTGACAGGTGCCACAGGCCTCAGCCTCATGTCGCTCCACAAAGTCAGGCGTTGCTGTCTGACGTAGGGTGTCGCCTCGGTGGCCAACTTGGCCACCACTTTTCTTACCGGACTTACCACGCAGGCTACGCGGTACCGGCTTCTTCAACCCATCACTCGAAGGCGGCTTGCTGCTATTACTGCTGTTCTTGGCCAACTGACGCCGCAGATCCGCATTCTCTTGCGCCATGCTCGCCAACGCGGCTTCCAACTCGGCGATCCTGCGCAGAGCCGTGGCGAGGAGTTGTTCAAGAGCAGTAACTTGGTCCATTCCACCAATGATTCAGAGAAATCGTCACAGCGCCACGAAATTCAGACCACAACAGAAAATTCATGCGCCTAATGGCCAAGGAGACTCACATCAAAACTGACAAAAACCCGTTATCGGCTGGGGTGCTTGGGAGTTACCAAATAAATTTATCAAAAAGCGCGTAGCGCCTTTCTTGTTCTTAAGTTCTATAAGGTCAAGTGGCATAACCTACTGGTAATGAAGTATTTTCCCTGTTTGAGACTAGGGATCCAGCCAATTGTGCTAGTTTACTAATCAGCCAACCTAGCCTATTCGCTAGGCATGGGAAAAACAACGCAAGTGGCTGCTGATCGCGCCTATGATCAGACTAAAACGGTGCTGCCTGCTGAGGTGGCACAGGGTGTATACAGGCGTTGTTGCATAGATCCCGCGTGGTTTGATAGTGAGGCGTTCTGTTCTCAGTAGGATGCTGTAAATGCCGCACAAGTTCAATGCCGGTCGCCGTGACAAGATCCCGAAACAAAAGCAGCGGGTGACCAACTGGGCTGAGTACAATGAAGGTTTGCGGTGGCGCGGTGACCTGACGGTTTGGATCAGCGAAGACGCAATTGGTTTGTGGTCAGCCGCGCGTCGAACGACGCGGGGTGGTCAGCGGCGCTACTCCAATCTGGCAATTGAGCTGTGAAGGCTTATCCCCTTTGCTCCGGCGGCACCTGATGTAGTGCGAAGCGGCTTGCCAATCTAGAATGTTCTGGTATTGTTCTTCCCATGCCAGCCAGATGGAAAAACGACAAACCCATGTCCCGCCCCGCGTTCGACGCCAGGTTTTCTGATGAGGAAGCGTGTTCGCATTATCTGGTGGAACATCGTTGGCCTGAGGGCTTCGTCTGTCCTTCCTGTGGCACCTGCAAGGGCTGGCCGTTAAAGCGAAATCGCGCGACTTGGGAATGTGCCGGTTGCGCACGGCAGACATCCGTGACGGCTGGCACGGTAATGCACAGCAGCCATTTGCCGTTGCGAATTTGGTTTCTTGCCGCGCACATCATCACCAGCCATTCCAACGGCATGTCAGCGCTGCAACTTCAGGCGCAACTTGGCCTTGGCAGCTACAAGACGGGTCGCCATCGTCGCTCGGACCGATGGCGCTTCTCGGCGACCTCCTCTTGCAAAAGCTGCGGCGGTCGATGGTCAACCCTGACCGCAACCCCCTAAAAGACCTTGTCGAAATCGATGAAACAGAGATGCCGTTCCGGTCCCGGCATGATCCCGAGGACCGGCCAAAGGGTGGGCGCAGCCCGGTTGGAAAGATGTTTGTCGTCTGTGCCGTCGAGTTATCAAGTGACGGACATCCGCGCCGTATCAGGATGAAACACATTCCCGACGGCGCGTCAAAGACGCTGCACGGGTTCATTGGTCAGGCTGTAGAGCCTGGCGCTCACATCATCACGGATGGCTGGCTCGGTTACGAAAATCCTCCTGCAAACACGCATGAGGCAAAGGTCGTCAGCGGCAAGAAGGCACACGACATACTCCACTGGGTCCACCGCGTGTTCTCCAACCTAAAAACGTGGGCAAAAGGCGTCTTCCACGGCCTCAGAAAGTGCCATCTACAACGCTATCTCGACGAATTCGTGTTCCGCTGGAACCGACGGCGACACATGCGAAGCGCCTTCGACACGCTGCTGGGGATCGGTGTTGGTCTCGGGCCAGCGACATATCGTGATTTTGTTAAACAGCGCGCCTGAAGGGCCTCGTTCACGGCAAAAGCCACGCCCTATAAACCCACCAGACGTTACAAACTGATCCGATCCGCCTCTAAAGCCACAAGGGCAAGATTCTGCGCCGCGTCAACATGTGGGGCAACCGGACTAAAAGGGATAAGCCTTTGAGCTGTGCTTGACGTTGGGTATGGTTTTCAAGCAACCGCTGCGTCAAACTCAGGGCTTGATGCGCTCCATTGCGAGGCTGCTGGGAGCTGAGATCGCGGTACCGGACTTTTCCACACTATCGCGTCGGAGTAACGGGCTGATATTACAAACGGCGCCCCGAGAAAACAGCCGAGCCACGATCCACCTGGCGGTTGACAGTACCGGCCTCAAAATCTTCGGGGAAGGTGAGTGGTTAGAAGAGAAGCATAAAACCAAGGGCAAACGGCGCTCTTGGCGCAAGCTCCACCTCGGCCTTGATCTTGTCAGTGGCGAGATCGTCTGTTCCGAGTTGACCACGGATGAGGTCGGCGATCCGACAGCGCTACCGGACCTGTTGGATCAAGTCGACAGCCCTGTTGATCTGTTTCTCGCCCCCTCTCGGCATTTGCTTCGCAATTGCCTGCCAGGCAATGGATGGAGCTTACGATGGAGAACCCACATCTGACTTGCTTGTCGCTCGATTTGGATCGACAATCGAGGTCACGATCCCGCCTCCCAAAAACGCAGTACTGAGCTCGAACGCGGCACAGGATCCGACAGTGCGCGATCGCCATATTGCCGACATCTCAGTCCGCGGGCGGATGGGCTGGCAGAGGGCTTCCGGCTACAATCAGCGCAGCCGGGCTGAAACCCTAATGAGTCGCTGGAAGACCGTGATCGGGCCCAAACTCAAGGCACGCTCGTTCAAAAATCAGAAAACCGAAGCCAAGATTGGCGTCCGCATACTCAATCGGATGACCGAACTTGGCCGTCCCAATTTCGAACGTACCGCCTGAATTCCGTCTCGGGTAGGGCGCGTTCCGCGCCGCATCTGATCCATGCAACACGGCCTGTAATCCTTGTATTTCCACCCTTTGGCATGGCCTTTGGAGAAGTTACGTGTACGCTTTTGGGGTGCAGACCTTGATCGTGTGATCAGACCTTTCTGTCGTAAAAAACTCAGGATGCGCCCCACGGTGCTATCACTTATGGTTTGGTTTTTATCACGGCGCAAAACAACCCCGATTTCCTCCTTTCCAAAGGTTTCATTATCGCGCCGAACATCAAGCACCAACTGCTTTTCTGCCTTGCCCCACTGTGTCTTGTTGCGGTGCTTCGGAGCCTTTGATGGCGGTAGAATTGCCTGAGCCAAGTCCTTCAATATCCGCTTGTGACGGTAGTATGTCGCGCGGGAGATGCCGACAAATTCAGCGCATTTAGTTAGGGAAACGCCTTCTGCGCGTAAGGCGTTCCAATGCCGAACCCTGTCTTCGTATTTGATACGATATGCATCCAAACATTCTTGTGTTCGCGCCCATGCATAAAGTTTATAAACGTTCTTGTGCTGTCTTAGGATTTGCATATTGGCCTCGTGAGTTGGTTTCTTACAATACTCAGTCTCCGAGGCCGCCTAAATCTTGGCAACAAAAATCAGTCTCACATCTATCTGAACTTATTCATTGAAAACCATACCCAGCGTCAGGCATGCTGATATGGCCATATCAGAGTATGTGGGTTGGCCGCCTGGCGTCTGACGGTTGTCGGCAAGCCACTTATCTTCAACTTCAGGGCTCAACCAAATTGTCACATCACCACGCTGACGCAGGCCTTCATTGTAAACTCGCCAGTTGGTGACCTTCTGTCGCTTCTTTTCAAACTTGTGGAGGCGGTACGCGTTGAATTTGTGCGGCATCATGAATATCCAAGTCGTTGGCAAGCTGGGTGCCTAGCAGACCCCGCCGGGGTCCCTGCAACAACGCCCCCGAGAGGCCTCCTGTCAGCTCCAGAGCGCCTGTAGAGACTGAGATCGGAGCGCTGAAGTCCATACTGGCGGTGAGCTGCATCAGGCTGACTGTCTGGCCCGGGATCGTGTTGCCCAAGCTATCAGTTCACGCCGGATGCCCACTATGCGCCGCACGATTAAGAACTTCTTCTGCCCACTGGTTCAGGCTTTTGCCTGACAGCTCTGCTGCCAGTGCAGCCTTGCGGTGGACCTCTGGATCGACGCGAAACATCACACGGCCAGAGTATGGCTTCTGTGGTTCCTTGCCTATCTTGGCGCATGTATCGACGTAATCATCGACGGCCTCATGGAACGCGTCTTTCAGCTCTTCCACACTGTCTGCGTGGAAGCCTACGCCGTCACGGATGCCAGCAATCTGGCCGGTCATGATGCCGTCTTCATCGTCATATTCGATGCGGGCAGAGTAACCTTTGTAAGTCATCGTATTTGTCATGGCCTGACCCCTATCCTTTCCAAAAACGCTCGAGCTGCGCGGACTTGATACCGCTTAGCTTCCTTGGCTGGGTGTGGACGATGAAACGTCTCAACCTCGTCATCCTTCACGAAGCGCACCCGCGAACCGTTGCCTTCAACGACCTCGGCATCAGCGGCGATGAGTAGCTTTTCAATCGCTGTCCATTCTACCGTTCCTGACACTGGGTCAGTGAAAACAGTGGCAAGTGCTTTGCGGTGCTTGTTGTTCATAAGGCCATATAAGACATGCTTGCGCTTAATGCAAGCATGTCTGCTCTTTTTGAGCCTATTGCCAACCAGATGTTCCGTTCAACAAACGGTGGTTTTTGGAGTGGACTGGAAGCGGGTGCCCCTCGCCATTTGGTGTTGCTGCTGAAACTTTCCGACGGTAAATGAGAGCCGAATACTTAGAGAGAAAGTTGAAACTATGGCGATCACTGACTTGGAAAAACTGTCCATCGAAGAACTGAATAAATTGCAAAAAGATGCAGCTAAAGCGATAGCAAGCTTTGAAGATCGTAAGCGTGCAGACGCGATTGCAGAGTTAGAGGAAGTTGCGCAGAAGCATGGATATAAGCTGGCGGATCTTATGGGTAGTAAAAAAGCTAAAGTTGCTTCGCCCGCCAAGTATAAGCATCCAGAAGATTCATCGCTCACCTGGAATGGGCGTGGTAGACAGCCAAATTGGATCAAGGATGGGCTCTCAGCAGGGAAATCGCTAGACGACTTTGCGATCTAAAAACGCTGGTTTTGAGCGACCTATCCGGCCAACCCCAAAACCAGCGCCAGCGATCTGTTCACGCTGACCATTGATGCGTCATCGAGGTGGCCAAAAGCTGCCCCTATCTTGTCGGTCTTCACCGTCATTGGTTTGTCCAGCATGATCTGTGACGCCTTTCGCAAGCCGTTGTCTGGCGACGGCTCTACAGTGGGGCGCAAGAGCGGTGCATCGATCAGCGTGGATGTGATCGGCAGAATCACAACCGACCCCAGATCAGCAAACTGGTCAGCCTGAATGACAAGCGCCGGGCGCGGTTTTCCATAGTCGCCTTGCAAAGCAACAGTCACCAGATCACCGCGCTTCACTTCCATTCGTCCAAGTCAGCAAGAGCGGCATCCATGAAGTCTGAAAGCCCAGTGTCGAGCTGGTCTGCCTGTGCCACTAGAGCGGCTTGTCGGCGGCACTCTGCGGCGAAGCCAGGGCGGCGGGTATCAGGCACCCAAATTTGCACGGGGCGAAGTCCAGCGGCCCGCAGGGTATCGCGGCGCTTCTGGACACGTTCTGAAACAGGTGTTGGCATGGTACACTCCTATTCGTTACATGTAACGAACAGGAGTGCCTATTTCAACCCTCTACGACGTTCAATAAACGGCGGCACCAAAGATATAGGCTCAATTCGCATTAGCTATGCACATGGTCTAACCGGCAGGATACCTGCTGCTGCGGCGAGGACTGCGCGTGGTGTTGGCTGCCTTGGAAGCACTGCGAGATGAAACCATCTGAGATAGCTGTCGAGATACTTGGTGGCGACGCCACGATGGCGACGAAGAAAGGACTTGAGCCGCTCATGGCGGCTGTTGACGGTCTGGATGTGCAGTTCTCCCCGGACGCGCTCGCCAGCGGTTTGGTTGAGCGCCTCATGGCTGATGCCCATCGCGGCGGCGCAGGGCGGATAACTGGTGCAGCCGTCAGTGACCAGCAGGGCGTCCTGGTCAAGAACTGGCTGCAAAACCGCTTGCAAATGAGCGGCAGACACCGCCGGCAATATGGCGCTGACGGTCGCGCCGGAGCGGTCGGCGGCCACCAAAACTGGAACTTGCTCATGCGATACCCCCCGTTTGGACGCCTTGCCGCCGCGCCTGCGGGCCTTGCGATCGAGGTTCCGTTCGCCTTTACGACTGCTCAAGACAAACGTCTCATCGGCCTCGACGATACCGCGCAGTTTGATCGCGCCAGCCGTCACAGCCCGCAGGAAGCGGTGACGCCAGCGAAAAGCCGTGCTGCTGGCCACCCCGCAGCGCGCCGCCGAGGTCTTCACCGTGTCGCCATCGCTTAATGACCCAGCAAATTCTGTCCAGCAATCTTTGTGTCGCAGCCGAGCTAACGGCGTCCCAGTTAGGGCGTTGAAGGTTTTGCTGCAGATCTTGCAAAAATACCGCTTCAGCCCGTTAGAGCGGCCTCGGATCACAGCCCCGCCCGCCGCACAATGCGGACAGTTTCGTGCCGTCCCGATCCGCTCCTCCAACAGTCCGATCACGGCTTCCAGCGACGGCTGACCAGCCAGCAACCGAACCGTTGCAATCCGCTGGTACGAGGACAGATCATCAATCTCAGATAGCCAGGCCAGATAGTCGTGATGGTCCATGCGCGCCTCCTGCGTTCACTTTTTGTTCTATATCATTGGGGAGTGCATAGCTAATGCGAATTGAGCCAAGATATAACTCCATTTGAAGCGTATATCACGGGGTGCGCGCGGGCGAGTTCCACGCTTGGCCCATTTACGGGTGAGTGTCCCCTGTTGTCCAACGCGGGCTTCATCTTGGAACCATACCTCAAGAGGCTTCCCCTTTGCATGTTCTGGCAGAGTATCGTTTACGAGGCTCGCAAAGTTTTTTTAAAAGTCTGCTGCGCTTCGCGATCAGTTTTCGGATGCTCTGGACGCACAGACAGGCGGCGAAAGCCATGCTTGGTTAGATATTTCCCAATTGTACGCACATGCAGTTTCACGTCGAACTCCTCTTCAACACGAGCCTGCAAGTCGACACAACGCCATCGTACTACGCCATCTTTTACTGGGTCGGGCCCGGCCTCCACCCACGCCACAAATTGCGCCTGTTGCTTGGGCGACAACCGTGGTTTTGCCCCCTTGCCATTCCGATCCGATAACCCCTCAATGCCTTCTGCGTTAAAGCGATGCGCCCAATCCCGAAGTGTTTGTCGATCCATACCACTGCTGCGGGCAGCCGTTTCACGATCCACCCCATCAAGCACCAGCGCTATGGCCAGTAGTCGCCGTACAACCCGCCCATCCTTGGTTCGCTTTGCCGCACGGCGCAAATCTTTCGCAGACATATCCGTGCGCGTAATTTTTATGGCTCCACCCATGAGCACCTCCCAATCTATGGAGGTTATTGATTCAGAGTTTACCAAAACTTAAAACCAAATAAATGAGTCAGATATTCTGGCCGCTGGTATGACACGCCTTCCGAACGCGGCCCAGACAGATCACCAACCCTTCTTGTCCGCTGAGGTCTTAGCCTGACACCCTCAAGGCCACAGGAGCCGCTGAGAGCGCCGTAGAAGCCTGAAGGCGGGTCGGGGATCAAAAGACCAGGAACGAGGCGCAGGGTGCATCCTGCACTCAGCTGGAACTGAAGCAGCTCTGGGGAGGGGTGTTTGAGTTGCAGGATATGCGTAATGTCTACCAAAAATGCAATTTTGGCTCCATACTGTGTTTTTGATCCGCCCGGAGTGGGGGTTTTTAGTCTTCTGGATCTGCCACCACGGGCAGAAAACGGGCCCTATTCAATCCCTGCAAATTCCCGACCGTTGCCGTGATCAGCGCCGGAGGCGCACCCTCTGTCGGGGGCAAAACGTATCAACAAGCACCAAAACCACCCCAAATTTTTACCAAAAAGCGCGTAGCGCCTTTCTTTTTCTATAAGTTCAGGGGGAATTCGTCTTTTATTTTCAATGGATTGCGCGGCTATAAGTGGGATCGGGACTAAATCGCGGATTTACAAGGTGGAAAAGTCCACCTAAAAAACACCTATGGGAAAAACAATCGAAGTGGCCGCTGATCGCGCCTATGACCAGACTAAAACCGTCCTGCCAGCCGAAGTTGCGCAGGGCGTTTACATGCAACACGTTCCAAGTCTGAAAGCGCTCAAGTTGATGCACTTGATGATCGGAACAGCGGGCGGGCGTATGGCTGCTGATGTGCGCCACGAGATACGGCTTTCTGACCTGAAGAAGATTACGGGCTTACAAAACCACACGCGGCAAACAGTCGTACCGTTGTTTCAGGAATTGCGGGCTGCGACCCTGACCACGGACGATCCTACAAAAATGCGGACAGTGATCGGCGGCTTTCTGGATGAGGCGGTTGTTGATTATCGCCATGAGGTCAGTGGCGATACACTCATCACGTGGACGTTCGGGTCCATGTTCCGTCGCATGGCTAGTGAATCCAATCATTGGGCCATTTTGGATAGGCAGGCAGTGTTCCATCTGGGCAGCAAGTATTCCGTGCTTCTGTTCCAGTACATCAGCAGCCTGACTAACCTCAAGCACGTCACTAGTAAGCGCCTAACCGTGCCAGAGTTGCGGGCCGTTCTTGGCATAGCCGAAGGAAAGGTGAAGCGCTTTGCAGACCTTAAAAAAGACGTATTGTTACCCGCGATTGTCGAGATCAACAGCGACCTGACCCGGCTGCACCTGACGGCGACCTATCACAAGATCGGGCGCACGGTGGCAGAGGTCGAGATCGCTTGGAAAGTCAAAGAGGACCTGACCAAGGTAAAGCGTGAACAGGATCACTCCAAGGGGCGTTGTTGCATAGATCCCGCGTGGTTTGATAGTGAGGCGTTCCGTTCTCAGTAGGATGCTGTAAATGCCGCACAAGTTCAATGCCGGTCGCCGTGACAAGATCCCGAAACAAAAGCAGCGGGTGACCAACTGGGCTGAGTACAATGAAGGTTTGCGGCGGCGCGGTGACCTGACGGTTTGGATCAGCGAAGACGCAATTGGTTTGTGGTCAGCCGCGCGTCGAACGACGCGGGGTGGTCAGCGGCGCTACTCCAATCTGGCAATTGAGCTGTGCTTGACGTTGGGTATGGTTTTCAAGCAACCGCTGCGTCAAACTCAGGGCTTGATGCGCTCCATTGCGAGGCTGCTGGGAGCTGAGATCGCGGTACCGGACTTTTCCACACTATCGCGTCGGAGTAACGGGCTGATATTACAAACGGCGCCCCGAGAAAACAGCCGAGCCACGATCCACCTGGCGGTTGACAGTACCGGCCTCAAAATCTTCGGGGAAGGTGAGTGGTTAGAAGAGAAGCATAAAACCAAGGGCAAACGGCGCTCTTGGCGCAAGCTCCACCTCGGCCTTGATCTTGTCAGTGGCGAGATCGTCTGTTCCGAGTTGACCACGGATGAGGTCGGCGATCCGACAGCGCTACCGGACCTGTTGGATCAAGTCGACAGCCCTGTTGATCTGTTTCTCGCCCCCTCTCGGCATTTGCTTCGCAATTGCCTGCCAGGCAATGGATGGAGCTTACGATGGAGAACCCACATCTGACTTGCTTGTCGCTCGATTTGGATCGACAATCGAGGTCACGATCCCGCCTCCCAAAAACGCAGTACTGAGCCCGAACGCGGCACAGGATCCGACAGTGCGCGATCGCCATATTGCCGACATCTCAGTCCGCGGGCGGATGGGCTGGCAGATGGCTTCCGGCTACAATCAACGCAGCCGGGCTGAAACCCTAATGAGTCGCTGGAAGACCGTGATCGGGCCCAAACTCAAGGCACGCTCGTTCAAACATCAGAAAACAGAAACCAAGATTGGTGTCCGCATACTCAATCGGATGACCGAACTTGGCCGTCCCAATTTCCAACGCACCGCCTGAATTCCGTCTCGGATAGGGCGCGTTCCGCGCCGCACCTGATCCATGCAACACGGCCACTCGCCATGGTCTTCAAGCTGATGATGTCAGCCAAGAAGAAATGGCGAAAGCTCTGCGGCACCAATCGCCTACCCGAAGTCATTCAAGGGGTTGAGTTCAAAGACGGGATCAAGCAACTTCAAAAAGCCGCTTAATCAGGCCGTCACCAACTTTTGGGCATAACTCCAGACGTCTACTTCGGACGTGACAAAGCCATTCTAAAACAAAGGGAAAGGATCAAACGAAAGACACTCGAAGCACGCCGCTTGCATCACCGCCAGCGCGCCGCATAATGAAACCAACCAGATGAGCCAAACACTCTCTTAGTTTAAGCCACCTTTGGTTCCAAAAACCCTGACGACGAACAGTCTCAAATTAAATAATCTGAGCAGTAAGACGTTACACTTGTTAAGTGGGAACATTTTATGATCAATATTAAGTCCCTGTTTCTTCACAGTGGCGCTCCATCTGAGCCTAACATATGGTCTGAAGGGGCGGCACCACAGATAGATAAACTCCACAGCTCCCAGAGCCTCGCCAAGGGCGAGCGAGTTGCAGCCAGTCTAGATGTTGTGATTTCGCTTAAGGCCAAAATCTTCATGGCAGTAAGCGCCTTTAAGTCCTCACTGGGTACTTTGTCTGGGACGGATTTCAAGGTTGTGAGCAACGCTCCAAGTACAGTGGAGATCAGCGTGACAACCCCGTCGCATGCCAAGGCGTTTTCAGCTGACATCATTGTACGCCAACTGGCTAACCCCCAAATTATTGTGTTCAGGTTGACACAAAATACGAAACCTGAAACCGCCTTGTGCCACATCGTCAGCCCCCTGAAAGTAGCCACAACCGAGACGACTCAGACGCTCTCGATTAGCGGCGGCAAAGTTACAGTCAAAAAATTTGTCCAAAGCCTTAACGACATTTCTGGGCTGAAATCCTCTCTGGTCCAGACTGAAAATGGATTGGTAATTATCGTCAAAACCCTTCCTGGTGCATCGCAAGCGCTACAACCTACATCTGTCGATGCAATACAGCAAATGCTCTGGTCATCCACTAAATTTGGGAACCGTTCTCTTGTTGTTGCGATGCGCGAAATTGCGGCACAGGACACTGTCGTCGACCTGAATGGCAAGGAGCTCACTTTTGCCGAAAATAGGATGGAAAGTCTGGTTCCAGGCTATGTTGTCACTGCCCTTAAACTTGGGCAGGCGTATTTACAATCCGAAGAGACCATAGCCTCTTTGCTTACCCGTATGACAGCGTTAATGCGTGAAATTAATACCCTGATCAAACATCTTGTATCGATTGCATATAGTGTCAAAAGCGCAGCTAATTTACCGACACCAGCAGAGAGGTTGGCTGCGCAGGCGCTGCTGCACAGGCTGCGCAAAATTGTTTCCCAACCCATATACGGCTTTGCACGCACCCCCGTTTTGCCTGCTACGCTTGGTATAGAAGCCGCAGAAACCGGCGCAATCGATTTCGATGAAGACTGTTTTGAAATGATGGCAGCACAGGAGCGCAATATGATCGCGGCGATCTTTGGCGCGACCAAAAGCCAGAATACATTACTGCAGGAGCATGACAAGGCCAAGGCAATCCCAATGAACCGTCTCATGTATTCGCTAATTTACAATCCTATGGGAGACACTGTCACTGCAACGCTGAACGGCTCGCCTCTAGCCGTTCAGCTCGCTCCCCAAGGGCACCCTATCTTATCACTCAACGATGAAACTCACGAGGTCTTCGTGGTGCTGAATGCGAACGAGCCAACCATCGAAAACCTCGCTTACGGCCATAGCTTACTCGATAAGTTGAACGATTTTGCAACTTATTTTCTTAATTCTGATAGCAGAGTGACTTCTGTTGACACTGGATTACAGGCTAACTTGCAAGCACTCGAACATAATACCGCGCAATCCAATTCTTTGGTTTCAGCCATATTTTTCCAGCCTCTCGCTTCAACAGACGGAACACAAACCAATGCGGTGAGCAGCATGCCCCCAAAGGCCGCTGAACTTTTGGTGTATCTACTATGGATAGGCGTTTGGGTATCAAGCATTGAACGGGATCGCAGCAAAAGGCGTCGCAACCAGAAAAAATACGGTTGGCGACGCTAGCTTCAATCTTAGCTAAAAAACATGTAACTCCCAAGCACCCCAGCCGATAACGGGTTTTTGTCAGTTTTGATGTGAGTCTCCTTGGCCATTAGGCGCATGAATTTTCTGTTGTGGTCTGAATTTCGTGGCGCTGTGACGATTTCTCTGAATCATTGGTGGAATGGACCAAGTTACTGCTCTTGAACAACTCCTCGCCACGGCTCTGCGCAGGATCGCCGAGTTGGAAGCCGCGTTGGCGAGCATGGCGCAAGAGAATGCGGATCTGCGGCGTCAGTTGACCAAGAACAGCAGTAATAGCAGCAAGCCGCCTTCGAGTGATGGGTTGAAGAAGCCGGTACCGCGTAGCCTGCGTGGTAAGTCCGGTAAGAAAAGTGGTGGTTAAGTTGGCCACCGAGGCGACACCCTACGTCAGACAGCAACGCCTGACTTTGTGGAGCGACATGAGGCTGAGGCCTGTGGCACCTGTCAGCATGGCTTAACGGCTGGGATGATCAAGGCGGTGGAGAGGCGTCAGGTTTATGACATACCGGTGCCACGTCTGGAGGTCACAGAGCATCAGGCAGCGATTTATTGTTGTGGCTATTGCCGAGCCACGACGACAGCCACCTTTCCCGATGGCGTGAATACACACGTGCAATACGGTAAGCGCATTCGGGCGGCGGCGGTCTACTGCAATGTTCAGCAGCTGATCCCCGAGGATCGGGTCTGCCAACTCCTGCGTGATTTGTTTGGTGCCACCAGCCTATGCGCGGCCAGCGTGACCAACTGGGTGAACGGCACAGCGCGTACCTTGGGTGGCGTCGTCGAACACATTCTGGCCCGGCTCAATGAAGGCGGCGTTCGGCATCTGGATGAGACCGGACTTCGTGTTGCTGGTAAGCTGCACTGGCTGCACTCAATCAGCGATCTCGCCTTCACGCATTATCGCATCAGCGCCAAGCGCGGTGCTGTTCCATCCTTCCTGACCGGCGGGACAATTGTTCATGACCACTGGAAGTCCTATTACGCCCATATGAGTGGGGTGGACGCGCACGCCCTGTGCGGGGCGCATCATTTACGGGAACTCAAGGCCATCGAAGAAATCGAAAAGGAGCCGTGGGCGTGCGCGATGAGCGTGCTGCTCAACAGCGCCAATCAGCTCAAGTGCGCGGCTCAGGGGCGAGGCGAGACCGAACTCCCCACGTCGGTTCACCACGACATCCTCACCAAATACATGGCGATCCTCACCGAGGGCCTCGCCTTCCATGAGCGACAAGACCCACTGGCTAGACGCACTGGTGCGCGAGGCCGAAAAGCCAGGCGGCCAGGCCATAACCTTCTGGTCCGCTTGCGCGACTACCGTGATGACGTCCTAAGGTTCCTTACGGACTTCACAGTTCCCTTCACCAACAATCAGGCCGAACGGGACCTGCGCATGATGAAGTTGCGCATGAAAATCTCGGGAACTTTCCGCACCCTCGAGGGCGCGCAGGTCTTCGCTGACATCAGATCCGTCATCTCGACGGTCAGAAAACACGGGGGCAATATCCTCGAAACACTCACCCTATCACCACAACAGATCATCGCTCGGCTCTAACGTCGCAAGGGCAACACAAAACCCGATATCCGATGGGGTCCTTGGGAGTTACAAAAACATTATACTCCACTCACTCCAAAACCCGAAGATTTTGGTCTGAAATGATGTGGAAGTTATCAGTGACCTGATTTCGGAAGTTGTGCCATTGCTCTGGGATAATTTTCCGCAAGAACTTCAGAATGGCTTCGGTAAAGAGCTTTTGCGTGGGATAGGCTCGATTGTGGGTGACGTGTTGGTGCATCACGGCCCAGAGCCTTTCAATTGGATTTAGGTGTGGGCAATAGGGCGGCAGCTGGATCAGGTGGATGTGAGGCGGAACTGGCTGCCCAGATTGAGGAAGATCTTCGCCAGAAGCGTCCGCCTGACATAACTGCCTTGCGGGCACTCTTCGGTCCATCAAAGGGAGCGCTTCCTCAGGTCGAGGTGAAGATGGCAGATCTGGCATCCTATGATCAGTTGCTCAGCGGTGCGGTATCCGCTGAGGGGGTTCCAGCATGATACCGTCGTCCCAGACCGATACCGCCCGCCTCACCCTCGCGTTGAATGAATTGCGTCTACCGGCCATCAAAGCACTCTGGCCGCAGTTTACGGAGCAAGCCGACAAGGAAGGGTGGCCCGCCTCTCGGTTACTTGCCGCTCTGGTGGAACACGAACTCGCCGAACGCGATCGTCGCCGTATCGCACGACATCTTGCACAGGCATGTCTGTTGCCTGGTAAGACGCTCGAGGCCTTCGACTTTACCGCCGTGCCTATGCTGTCAAAAGCTCACGTCAGTGCGATCACCGCCGGCGACAGTTGGATCACAAAGGGCAGCAATATCCTGCTGTTTGGCCCGCCGGGTGTGGGCAAGTCGCATCTTGCCTCGGCCATCGGCCACTCACTTGTCGAGAAAGGCTATCGCGTTCTCTTTAGCCGGACCACAGATCTGGTCCAAAAGCTGCAGCAGGCCCGACGTGATCTCGTCCTCGAAAGTGCCATTGCGAAGCTCGACAAGTTCCATCTCGTGATCCTTGATGACATCACATACGTCACCAAAGATCAGGCCGAGACCAGCGTTCTCTTTGAACTTATCAGTGCCAGATACGAACGCCGCTCCATGCTGATCACGGCCAACCAGCCCTTTGGTGAATGGAATACCGTCTTCCCTGATCCTGCCATGACGTTAGCCGCCGTCGATCGGCTCGTTCACCATGCGACCATCTTTGAGATGAACGTCGAAAGTTACCGGCGTAGGGCCGCCGAGCAAGCTAAGGGCTATGGACGCCCGCCTCAAAGAGCGGCATCCGTCAACACGCAACCTGATTGACGCGCAGCGACAATCAAAAACCACAAAAACCTTGATCGCGGCGGAAAAACCTACCAACATCAAAAATGTCGCGACCACGGTTTCTCATCCTGATTGACGCGCTCTTCTCATCTAGATTGTCGCGCTACAACGAACGTCTGATGGGCGATCTGGGCGCAGATGAAGCCGTCTATTTCGTTGATGCTGTACATCCTGAATATCAGACAAAACCCAGCCATGGCTGGGTAAAGGCAGGATCAAACCCGGCGATCAAAACTACAGCAGGGCGTGGCCGAGTAAACATCCATGGCGCGCTGAGCCTCGAAACCTTCGACACGCCCTTTGTCTAGCCAACCACCGTCGACGGCGTTAGTGCCGCGCAACTTCTGGCCAAGATTGAGGCTCGCAATCCCGACAAGCGAATGATCCACGTTTTCTGGGACAATGCCGCCTATCACAAAGGGCCAGATGTCAGGGCCTTTCTCGCAAGGCCAGACTGCCGCATGCATCTTATCCAGTTGCCGCCATATTGCCCGCATCTCAACCCCATCGAGCAGGGCAATCGCATGAACAATAACGATGTCGACAAATGTTGTAGAGGCTGATTCGATGGGTGATCTTTACTGTTTTAACGAGGTCATATGCCATGCCAACCCCAAGTTCACCTGAGATCCATCCCATTGAATTTCTTACGCATTTTTCAGAGATAAGCGATTCACGTCAAGAGGTTAAAGTGACTTACCCTTTGCCGGAAATACTCCTCTTAACCCTATGCGCTGTTTTGTCAGGTGCCAATGACTGGACGGCCATCTCGATATATGGGACCAAGAAACTGGGCTTTTTGAAGCGTTTTCTACCTTTTGCAGACGGGACACCGTCCCATGACCAACTTGGAAACATCTTTGCGGCCTTGGATGCCGAGGCGTTTCAGGCCTGTTTTATCGACTGGGCGGCCTCCCTTAACAAGACGGTGACTGGAGTGGTCGCGATTGATGGGAAAACCTCTCGCCGCAGCCTGGATAAAGCTGGCGGCAAGGCCGCAATTCACATGATCTCGGCCTGGAGTTCGGAATGGAATCTGACGCTGGCGCAACGGCAGGTGGACGGCAAGTCCAACGAGATAACGGCCATACCAGAACTGTTGGAACTGCTCACCCTGAAGGGGGCTATTGTCACCATCGACGCTATGGGATGCCAACGCGAAATCGCCGCGAAGATCATCTCCAAAGAAGCAGACTACATCCTCGCTTTGAAGGGTAATCAGGGCAGCCTACGCAAGGACACAGAATTATTCATGACGGAACAGGCGGCCGTAGATTATGACGACACAACAGTCACTTACCACGAAACGGTAGAGAAGTCTCATGGCCGTATCGAAACAAGGAGGGTCACAGTGTGCACGGATATTGACTGGCTTAAAGCGGACCACAATTGGCCCGGTTTGAAAAGCATCGTTATGGTCCAGTACCACGCCATCCTGCAGGATAAAACGCGCGCCGAAACCCGCTATTACATTTCATCAATGACATCAGATGCTGAACATCACGCCAAAGCCATCCGTGACCACTGGGGAATAGAAAACGGGCTGCATTGGGTCATGGACATGGTGTTTCGCGACGATGAATGCCGTATCCGAAAAGGCAATGCTCCAGCGAATTTTACGACCATAAAACACGCTGCAAGCAACATGCTGCGCTCCGTAAAGGGGAAGCATAGCCTGCGATCAAAGCGCCACATTGCATCATGGGATGATGATTTCCTCGCCGAAATAATTAACACCTAAATCTCATGCGATTCCCCTGCCCCATCGAGCGATTATGGGCGGTCATGCATCAACATGTGACGCACAATCGATATCACCGGACACAAAAACTGTTCGCGAATGCGATCCTGAAATTCTTTCGCGAAACCATCCAAAATGAGTGGAAAACCTTCCGAAGCCAAGTCTCAGACAATTTCCGCGTCATAACTCATGAAAAATTTCGGGTTTTGCCGTAGCTGCGGTATATCGGATATAATGTATATGCTTGGCATCATGTCAGTGTAGCGTTAACTCCACGTGTGGGTTCGCCTCAAATCTATGCGCTCCATTGGCGAGCGGCCCCACTATCGATATGAACGAAGGTGCTATATGATCCTACACCGCCACCACAAATCTCCCGAGTTTTAGCGGCCAGAACCCTAATAGGAACTTCAGGCAGCGAAAAGTCAATCGCTTTGCCTTGTATGTGGAGTGAATTTTGTGCGACCTGACGGCTTTGACGGCGTAGCATATCATTGGTTTTTTGCGTCCGGTAGCCAGATGTAATTCGCACATCTAAATTTTGACTGGGGCCCATAAAAGCTCCACAAATTTTGACCAGATCGTGCAACACTATAGGGTCTATTTTTTTTACCTTGTCATCACGCCAATCCCGTAGAAACTGGTTAAGTTGACGTTGCTGAACCCACCCAAATTCTAATGAGGCAGGCACGTCAAGCTGCATACGTTCGTCCGTATTTACGTTCAGCAAGCTTAGGCGCAGTGGTTGCGCCAGATATGGCCCGCGGCCCCGTGAAAGATTAGGCGCGAGGTTAGCCACGGGAACATCAACTTCTCGTCCATAAAGGTTCAGAACACCTCCACCAGAGGAGAGTTCGGGAGCCGCGTAGGTCTGTGAATACAGCCCCTTTCCGCTAGTTAGGTCGATCAATGGTGCAGCTCCTGCACCAGCCGGTATAGAAACCAGACCAGCAACAAAAGCGCGTCGCGACATGGGCGCTGCGCTACTCATTTGAACGTTTTAGCATACAAAGACGCGCATGGCTTGCCGTTCCATTCATCAGGCCACTAAGCTTCCAACATTGGTCGGTTTCCTCCAAGATGCTTGGTAGGCAGATCGACGTGTGGAAATCCAGGAGCTTATTTGAGCAGAATAGTTTGTGCCAAATGCTGTTGCGCAAGCACTCGCCGCGTTGTTCAAGACGCTAAAGATCCCTAACAACAGGCTTGATATGATTGACGTATCGACGCCTAACATGACAATACTCCCCTGCCTTCATTTACTGAATATAAGCAGAAAGCGTGCCAACTCGACCCTATTTAAGAAAATCAAACAGGCTTCCTTGTACAATGCGGGAATAAGCTTGCCGCGTAGCATCCCGAGTCACCAGCAGCGTTTGGAGTTCAGTGATAATTTTCTCAAGATCTGCTGCTCCAAGTTCGCTTACGTCAGTCTCAATCGCCACAGACCGCGTTTGCAGGACTTCTTCCTGAGCTTCGGCGCGCTGCATGCGAGCGCCTACCGCTGTACGGGACAATGCCATTTTTTCACCGGCCTTGACGATCTTCTCTAACTGCCTGTCAAGCATCTGCACTTCAGGCACCATGGTCTTGGGCGGTTTCCCGTCTGTAGTCATAGTGAACTGGGGCATGTGTGAGGCAAGGCTTACGCCTTCAACCTGTAAGCCAGACAATTCAATTGTCTCACCATCTTCCGTGCTCAAATCCAGACGCCCAGTATCACTGTTGATGGTTGCGGTCACACCAGTGTTGACCGACTGCTCATTGATTTCTAGTAAAAGACGCTCATGCGATCCGCCCACAACTTCATGGGCCAGTATAGTTACCGAACCCTCTGGACCCGACAGCGTGAAGGACAAATCTCGTGGAACCCGATCACCTGAGAAGCTCAAGGATAGACCAGTCTGCGCCTCGGATGACAGGCTGTCGGTCATCGACGTTCTATTCGCCAAAGCCGCATCAAAACTATCCACGATGTCGAAAATGCTAAAAATTCCATCATCGGTCTTGACCTGCATGAATACTTCGCCACCATTCACAGAGGTGGGAAGCCGCATTGTCTCGGATGCCGCAAGTGTCTGTGTACCACCATCGCCTTGGTATTGAACACGGCCTGCTGCATCTTGAACAAAGGGAACAATGTCGGTCGAATATCCTCCGAACAACGCCTGCCCATCTGACGTGCGTGTATTCGCAAGCCCCACTAGCGCCTCACGCATCTGGGACACCTCGATCCGGAATGCCGCTATATCGTCGTCGGAAACCGTAACAGTGTTGGCTGCTATGGCACGTTCCCGCAGTTGTGCGAGGACATCGTCCGCACTGGCCAAGGCCGTATCGCTAAGCGACAGGCTCTGTTGTGCAGTGCCAACGTTACGCTGAAACCCCCCTAACTGGGTCAAACTCTGCTCTAGCGCAGACAGCTTGACAGCTTTGATAGGCTGTTCGGATGCTTCAGTGATATCACGACCAGTTGATATTTTGGTTTGCCGCAGTTGAATTTCTTCATTGATCTGAGAAAACCGCGTCGTCATTTGATCAGAAAAAATCTTGGTGGATACAGACATAGTCTACCTCATGCGATACGGATCAGGGTTTCAAACATTTCTAGCGCGGTTTGAAGAATACGCGCAGCGGCTTGATAAGCTTGTTGTTGAGACATGAGCTTAGCAGCTTCTTCATCAAGATTCACGCCGCTCAACTCACTCTCCGACGCAACGGCAGCGTCACGCACAGCCTCATTGGAACTGAGCGTCAAGCGAGACGCATTCAGCGTAGCACCAATCCCTGCAGCTATGGACCTAAAATTGTCTTGAAAACTGCGGCTGCCTGATTTCTGCTGACCAAAACTGAGCAGTTCATCCATATTGCGGGCATCACCAGGCGATCGCTGACCTGTCACGAGTTCAAAGTTGTCACCAGTTTCTGCAAAGCCAGACAGAGCAACGCTCTTCCCCGACACATTGAAACGTGCGTAACCATTGGAAAACCGTGTAGCAATAGATGCACCGGTCGCCACGTCGAACAGTTCGGTCCTACCAGTGGCCTCATCCATCATTTCCACGCGGAAACTTTCAGGCTCCCGATCCACGTCGGCAATTGGAGCCCCTATGTCATACGCAGCGCTCACCCGCTTGGCACCCTCATCCCCCAAAACGACAATTAATTCCTCATCCGGAATGTCAGTCAGGTGCAGATAGGACCCAGCTACGCTTGTGCCACCCGCCCTTATATCAAGCGCAAGGTCATTTGTGCTGCGGGCAAGAAGCTTTCCGCCTTCGACACTCAACTCAGCGGCAGCCACCTTGAACCCCAGAAGGGCGGCGTCGGCGGAAGGTTTGATCTGAATGGATGCCGATCCAGTTTCATCGGATGTCAAGGTCAGTGACGATGACAATGCACCCTCTTCGATTGCAACACTTATTAGAGATCCAGTTTCATAGGATGGCTCGCCCAGCCCATCATCATCCTTTGTAAACGTAATAGTCTCAGAAACCCCATTGACGTTAACGCTGATGGTATAATCCCTAGATGCTAGCTCCGCGACATCGACGCTACGTCCCTGCACGCTGGCCGTGGAATCTGTGTCCGCAAAACCAAAAACCCCCGCCTCGGAATTGGATACAGGCTTTGGTCCCATACCCGACAAATGCCCATCCGCAACCGTCAAGGAAAGAGAGTAACCCGTATCCGTCTCAGTCAAGTGCGGCACAATTCGCCCATCTTCCGGGCCCGTGATATTAAAATCAAGTGGGGTCAATCGTGCAGTGTTACCATCATCAACCCGTGTCAGTGTGTATTCCGCACCAGCCAATTTGAACCGGGCGGATGCTCCAATCGGGGGGATGTTGGCATAACTGAACTCTGCACCCTTCAGAGAAGGAACAGAAGCATCTGCGCGCAGATGCTTCACGGTGATCTGTGCCACCGCTGCGCCGTCGGCAGAGCCATTTGCAAGTTCGCTCGCAGCGACCTCTGCGCTGAATACTGTGCCATCAGACATGGTCAGTTCTGTTGCGAACCCAGATGACGGGGCGTGGACAAGCGTCCCATCAATATTGCGCGACACGCCATCGATCCGATTGTCCAAACCATAAGATAGAGTGGCTTGCGTGCCGCCGTTATCGAACACGCGCTCCACCAACCCGCCTATCATCGGGTCAACGTCCGCGACAAAGGAAGGTTCAACTGAATCAGCTGAATCAGTTGCAGTGGTCGCAACCGTAAACCCTGACCCACTGATGAATGACACAGTCCCGCTGAACCGGAGCGCACCTTCAAAGGGCATGGAAGTATTGTCGTCAGCATCTAGGGACAGTGGTTTAAACGACTGATCCAGCGCGCTGGCCTCGAAGGCCAGATCGCCGCTAGAGATATTGTCCAGGGACAGATCAAAACCATCAGCCTGAACCAACGTGACAGCACTGCCGGACAGTGACAACTGTGCCGTGACGCCTGTGTCGCTGGATCGACTATTTACCGCTTCCACCAAACGGGACATATCCCCATCGTTGATCTGTGCTGAAATAGTCAGGGGCGTTTGGTTCTTGCCGCTCATGGTGAATTGAACTTCACCACTATTTGCTGTCGAACCCGCCGACAGGCTCAGGCTCACCGCGGTTTGCGCCTCAACACTGACGCCGACTGCGGCGAAGGCTTCGTTGGCCTTCTCCGCGACATAGGCTGCGTCCACACCAGGAGGGATCGATACGGATCCCGTCGCCTCTGTATCCATCTGCAGCGTAATGGTCTGACCCTTGGTCCCGTTCGCGGAGGTCGTTTCGGACACGGTGTCCACATTCGTGCCGCGCAAACCGGCCAAAGATACCTCGCTGGAATACAATCCGCTTGTCAACGCAGTGGCACCAGACATCCGCTGCGTGACCGACATGCCTCTATAATTTGAAGACCCGTTCACTGTATTGTAGTCTGACCGGTATTCAGCCCCCTCCGCAAACCCGTTTTCCACAGTCAGCAGCCCTGCTACTTCGGAAGCCTGCAAAGGGGGGCCTGCGATTTGCCGTCCCTCCCGGGTGAAAACCCGAATATCGGATGCCGCCTGCCCCCGCGTAATTTCCGTTCCCAACTCTACCCCAGAAGAGGACGTCGCACTTAATAATGTGAAATCTGGCACCCCAACCGAGGCAAAGGCCAGCCCACTTTCAGAACCGGAAACAGTAATACCGAGTTCTTTCAAAGTCTTGTCGTCATTCGAACGCAGAACACCCATGGAAAGGTAATCCGCAATCTCTTCACCAGTTTTCCACGCTGTCCTTCCAGCCTCGGACGGATCAAGCGAGAAGGAATTAACAGTACCACCCACCGTGACAGAAATCGATCTGATATCAGCGTCCACTTGCGCCGACACCGAGGCTGTCGTCTGCGTTGCCAAGCTGGCAAGGGTAATTTCCTTGGTCCCGCGCGGAATGCTGCCGACCACACCACCGCGCAGGAATTCTTGGGACGCCACAGGCGACAGATTGTTAGACAAGACCTCACCCAACGATGGCGTGCCTGACCCCGGGGCCACATCACGCGCAAAGGTCATGATCGCAGATCCTGCGTTTTGGGTGTCTGGATAGATCGTGGCTGTGGAAGCTGCGGCAAACTCCTCAGCGCGTGTCAGCAAGAAAGACATGCGCGAGGCTTCACCCGGGATCCGGTTTAGCGAAATGGTATCGCCATCCTCCGGTATTCCGGTGATGTCGATGACGGCACCGTCAAGCTCGATCCGGGCACGTCCTACATCCAGTGGCGTACCGTTATCATCTGACAGCAGCCATTGCCCCTTGCGCGCATCAAAGGTCATTTGCATGTCGCTCAGCTGATCAGCGCGCCCTGGCACCAGATTAATGCTTGCTTCGGCATTCCCTCGGTTAGAGGCCCGAGGCTGCGTGGTAAAATCCACTACCGAGAACAATTCACGGCCCAGTTGCCCGTCCAGATCAATCCCTAGTGCGTGCTGTGCATTCATCGTCTGGGTTAAGTCACGAGCAAGCACATCCAGTTCAGTAAGGGCACGCCGGATGGTTCCATGGGCATCGACAAGCCCACGCAGCGTCCCTGTCTCCAACTGAGATACGATCTGGCCAGAACCGATGCGAAACCCAATACTGCCCTCTTCACTGGTCACAGCGCTAATAGTCTTGGCATTCTCCCCGGACAGAATGAGTGGCCCAGACGCGGATGTTCCCAACCGGATTTCGGCATCGTACCTGTCCCCGATAGTCACACTGAGCGGGATCTTTCCCGACAGGGAATCGAGCAGACGGTCACGTTCGTCCAGCAGGCTGTTGGGTGAATTAGCCCCAAGATTGGAAGAGCGCAACTGACCATTCACTCCAGCCAGCGCGTCGAGAGTGCTGTTCACCTCGACAATATGCATCTCGATTTCATCAGCTGCACCATCGACCTGGCTACTCAGCAAGCTGGCGGTGGTGTTAAACGAGGAGCCAATAGTACGCCCCATTTCAATCGCGGCGACCCGGGGTGCCAGGTCCCCTGGTTGTGCGGCCACTTGGCTAAGGGCATCGAAGAACGTGGTCATCACCACACTAAGATCACCATCGTTGGGAAGGATTGTGTTTTCCAACGCCTCCAATTTAGTCACAAAGACGTCTGAAGCTTCGAACCGTCCAGTGGCGATACGTTTACTCTCCGTCAGAAAAGCATCATAAGACCGGCGCACCTCACCAAGTTGGACCCCCAAACCGGTTTGCGAGGTGAGTGAAGTCAACTCGCTTTGGAGACCTGAAACTTCGGTCAAGTTAGCATCGCGGCGGCGGTATCCTTCGGTGTTCGCATTGACAATATTCTGTCCGGTTACGTTCAGCGCCTCGCGCTGCGCATTAATCGCACTACGTCCTATCTCAAGCAAACTGGCCATTTATTCTGTATCCCCGTCAACTACCCTGTCCTGAAACTGGCGTACAAGTGCTTCGGCTATGCCGAGCGCTTCATGCTGCGCAAGCGCATCTGCATATTCAGTGTCTAACATAGAGTTAAACGTCTTTTGACCCTCGCTATTTAGGAGTGGGTCAGACAATTTTGCAGAACGGGCGCTCGACAGGATCGTTTTGACAAACAGGGCTTCGAATTTCTCCGCCACCTCTTCCAGCTGCGCTCGGGTTTCTGTTGTTTTTTGCCGCTCGATTGGTTGAGCCTTTTCCCCTATCGCAGCGGGCCCAACCGCCAATTGGAGAGCCGTAGAACTAATTGTGCTCATGGTTAAACCCTTAGCCAAGAAAATTAGATTATAATGAGTTGAGCACGCAAGGCTCCCGCTACCTTCAGCGCCTCAAGGATTGCGACCAGATCGGAGGGCGTGGCACCAATGGCGTTAATAGAATCAACCACATCACTGAGGCTGACACCCGGATCAAACAAGAACGCACGCGCCTCCGGCTCGTTTATGGAAATTTCGCTATTAGGCGTTTCAAGTGGGGCCGCCGGAGTATTGATCAGCGCATTATCCGTGATGATCGTCTCCGACTGAGGTGTGAGCTCTGTGTCTTCGCGTATCCGTACGGTCAGGCTACCATGCGTGATAACAGCGGGCGTCACCTGCACATTGCCACCGATCACGATTGTTCCTGTTCGGGAATTCACAATCACCTGTGCAGGGGGTTCCCCAGGCTGGACCTCAACCTGCTCAATCAGGCTGGTGAAGGACACCTTTTGCGCTGGATCGGCTGGGGCACGCACGCGGATCGAAGACGCATCGATCGGCACCGCAGTATCCCCACCAAACACCACATTGATCGCCTCAGCGACATTTGCTGCCGTAGAAAAGTCTGCCCTATGCAAGTTCAGGACAAGGTATTCCCCTGTGATAAACGGGTTCTCAACCATCTTCTCGACAGTAGCCCCCTGCGGAACGCGACCAACTGTTGGCACATTGACAGTCAAGGAGGAGCCATCTTCAGCACTCACACCAAGGCCACCAACGACAAGATTGCCTTGGGCTAGCGCATAGGTTTCCCCATCCACACCCAATAGTGGCGTCATCAACAAAGTGCCACCTCGCAGGGATTCAGCAGCACCCAGCGTCGACACGGTCACGTCCAATGTCTGCCCCGGTTTTATGAAAGCAGGCAATTCCGACGTCACGATCACGACGGCGGCGTTGCTACCATCGAGCCCGTCCTGCTCAGCCACCATTCCAAAGCGGGAAACCATAGACTGGAGAGATTGTAACGTAATACCAAGGTCCCCATCACCGGTTCCAGACAAACCAACTACTAACCCGTAACCCAACAATTGGTTGCTTCGCACACCAGCAAGAGAGGCCAAATCTTTTATACGATCAGCACTAGCCGTGTTGGCTGTAATGATAACCATGGCAAGAAGCACTGTGAAGACGGCAGCCCTAAAATTACCCATCATTACCCTTAAACCGGATTGATGGCGGAGAGCAGGCGCGGGAATAGACCGCGCTTAGCCGTATCCGCAACATCCCCTGCTCCAATGTAAGTGATCTCCGCATTGGCAAGCCGGTTGGAATTCACCACATTACGAGGGCTGATATCGTCTTGGCGCACAATCCCACTGACCCGGACATACTCGTCACCATTGTTAAGCGTCAGCTTCTTTTGCCCAAGCAGCTGAAGATTTCCGTTCTGGAACACCTGCACGACGCTGACCGTAACAAGCCCTGTAAAGGAATTGGATTGTTCCGCAGCACCAGACCCTGCGAAGGCTTGCTCTGACCCAAAGGAAGGATCCACTATAAAATCAAGAAAACCTGGGAGCTCGGCCGCTGTACTTTCCGTTTTCGCAGCGGAAGCGCTTTGCGACTTTGTCGCTTGAAAGGACTCGTTCAATGCAACCGTCAACACATCACCAACCTTGGAGGCTCTCTTCTCAACCGCAAACAATCCCGCTACCCCAGGAAGGTAAATACTGCCACCTGTTGGTCGCATGTCACTGTTTTCTTGGGGAAGGACAGGTTGAAATTCCGCACTCGCCTCATTCTCGACATATGTCGAACAGCCAGTCAAAGTTGACATAAAAAAGATTGCGACCACACGGATCATACGACTTGCCTTTTCACTACAAATTATTCGAGATGTATCGCATCATCTCGTCGGAAGCGGTGATCGCCTTAGAGCTTACCTCATAGGCCCGCTGAGTCTCGATCATCTCTACAAGCTGCTGCACGACGTTGACGTTAGATGCCTCCAACGCCCCTTGGGTCAATTTACCCACACCCTGTTCCAGGGGTGCTGCAACCGTCGGAGCACCACTGGCCGTAGTCTCAACCAAAAAACTCTCACCAATGGGCTGCAATCCGCGCGGGTTGGCAAAAGCGGCAAGCGTCAGCTGTCCAACCTCCTGAGGTTCGTCTTGTCCCGCGCTGAGAACAGACACGATACCATCCTGCGAAATATTGACGTCAAGTGCCTCGGCAGGAATTTGAATTTCAGGCTGCACCACATAGCCACTGGCCGTGGTCAGCGTGCCATCGGCGCTGCGAGAAAACGCACCATTACGAGTATAACCGACACGTCCATCGGGCATCAGCACTTGGAAGAAGCCCTGTCCATCAATCGCAAGATCAAACGAATTATCCGTGTTAATCATGCCCCCTTGAGAATAGAGCTTTTGCGTACTCACCACGCGAACACCGGTTCCAAGCGCCAGGGACGAGTTCAGAGCGGTACCTTCAGATGTCTGATCTCCACCAGCCCGCTTGACTTGATAGAGTAAGCTTTCAAAATTGATCCGATCGCTCTTAAAGCCGACCGTGTTCAAGTTAGACAAATTGTTGGCAATGACCTGCATACGCGTTTGTTGTGCATTCAGACCAGTTTTTGCAACGTGCATGGCATTGGACATTGTAGGCTCCTAATTTGTCATCGTAATAATAGTTGCAATGAATGTGCCAACCGGATCAGCGACCACGTTACCCCGGCATACGCATGAGCCGGGAGCCTGCCTCATCGACCTCTTTCCCCAGAGCTATAAATTTGACACTCAACTCGAAATTTCGCTGGCTTTCGATGTTCTGCACCAATGCGCTTATGGTGTTCACATTGCTGCTTTCAAGGAAACCTTGAGAGATGCGGGCTCTTTGATCCGGATCGGGAAAGGCATCTTGATTTATGGGACGGATATGCCCGTCCAACGACTTACTCAGTAAGATGTTTTCGGCCATCGTCGTACCGATGATTGGACCAGGCACCAAGGTTCCCTCTGGCGTGCCTAATAACTCCATCTGTATCTGGCCTGTTTCCGCCACGACAATACGACGTGTAGGCGGCAACTGGATCGGCTCCAATCCAGTATCGAGAAAACGGTTGCCCGCCCCATCAGTCAGAAAGCGCTCAGCATCAAACGTCATATCGCCGCGCCGCGACAGGGCTGTGTCTCCACCGCTAGCGGGTTTAATAAAAAAATACCCGTCTCCACGGATTGCGACGTCCATATTTTCGCCAGTGTTTTGCAGATTGCCGGCCTCGTCAGAAAACAAAGCCTGGTCGGCTTGCTGGCTGTAAACCCGCGATTTAAACTGATCAAAGGAATCTAAAAAATTCGCTTGCCGGGTTACCGCCAAATCGGCACGAAAACCTGGCACATTCACATTAGCCATATTTTGTGCGTTCACCCGCAGCTCACTGCTGATGTTGCGTATACTATTTAAAGCAATGTGGATGTTACGGTCCATGCAAGTATCTCCAATTGGGATGGCTGGCGCCGCAAAAAAGCGCCAGCCTTACTGTCTATTAGCTCCGGATCTGGATGATTGTCTGTGTTAACTGTGTAGAGGTTTCAATGGCTTTAGCCGCTGCTTGAAAGTTCCGCTGCGCCGTAATTAAATTCACCAATTCCTCGGTGATGTCGACGTTCGATCGCTCCAACGCACCTGATTGAATTGAACCGAAACCTTCAGTGCCAGCCTCTCCAACAATTGGGCCCCCAGATTGGGATGTTTCAACGAATGTGGCATTGCCGACCTGCTTCAAGCCATTCTGGTTGTTGAAGTTCGCCAAGACGAGTTTGCCCAGAGGTTTGTTCTGACCGTTGGTGTAATTGGCACGCAACAGTCCCGTCGCGTCAATACTCAGACCATCCAGACGGCCAGAGGTGAAACCATTCTGCTCAAGGTTATTGACTACGAAAGGTGTCGCGAGCTGCGAGGCCGCACTGTAATCGATATCCAGCGAGATAGAGAACGTCTCACTCTGAGAATCGTAGCGTGTAAGCCCCTGCGGACTGATCAGTTTGCCAGTTTTGTCAAACGTCAGTTCGCCTTCGTCAAGATAAAGCGGGAAGTAATCAGTCACCAGATTATTTGGCTCTGACTCCACGATCTGGCCATTTTCATCCACAAAGAGTGGGACACCGTTTGCATTGGTTGCCTGAACAAGATTGGCGATTGTCGGGACAGTACCAATGCCCAGAGGAACATCGTCAAGGCCTAGCTTCGCGGGCCCTTTAATACGGATGGTCGATTCATCTCCAGTTGTGCCTGTAGTGAAGACAAAGTTGTTTTCGTCTGGCCGGTAGCGAACCGTGACACCCCCAATGGTCTGGCCAGTGTCAGGATCCCGCATTTGGTTGATACGGTTCTGCAGCAGTTCAGCCAATGTGGAGCCAATATAATTGCCTCCAGGTACATCGATTACGGCGTTCACACCGTTTACAGACACGTTGAATGTCGTCTCATTATTAGCTGCATTAAGAAAAATAGGTTCAGAATTGAGCGGATCGTTGGCTGGTGCCCCTACCGCTTGGGCCGCCTGTGATTTCAAACCTGTGCCTGCAATAAAACCGACGTTCATGCCGAAACCAACACCCATCACATTATTTCCGCCGGTAGACAGCACGCGAGAGGCCAGATCAATCGAGCCATCTGCAGTTTTGGCTGCGCCAGTCAGAGGGTCGATTTCATACCGCCCCACCTGAATATTGGAAGGGGCCTGGTTGGTCGTCACACCCAGTGCCTTATCAGCCCGGATCTCTTTACCCGTTGTACCACTTTCAAATGTGAAAGCCCTTGTGTCGCGATCATATTCCACATTGGCACCAAAACGCTCAGGGCCAACTCCCGCAGTTGCACCGTCAAAAATAAACGGATTGCCTTGGACGGTCGTCGCACTGGTGATATCGACTTTCGTTGCAGCGTTCAACCCTGGCAAGCCAATGCCATTGACGCTGTCTGAACCCCCGGATGAAACCTTAATCCCAGACAAATCGCTAATCGATCCACCCGGCCCAAGCGCAGTATGATCCACTTTGAACACGATGCTCTGTGTTGCAGCGTCGTAACTCACCTTGATCGGCGGGTCCAGTTCGTCAACCCATGCCATCGCCGTGGTTGCGCCAGTAAGACCAAAGTCACTAGCCGACGGGTTGGTACTGGTGCTGTCCGACAACCTCGCCGTAAAGGATCCAAAAATACCGCCTGCAATATCACTGCTGGAGTAGGCATGTCGCGACGTATCCATTTCGCGCATAATAATCCGTTGATTGTTGAAACTGGTTGCCGAGCCATCAACACTTAATTCAGCGCCCTCAAAATAAGCTTCAACGCTGGTCGACTTGTCCGACAGGACAATAAACGAATTCGCAGTTGGAGTGACCGTAATATCAGAATCCGGCAAGCCAAGCTCACCCGTCGCAATTGTAATTGTTTTCCCGCTGATGGCCGTAATAGAAAAAGAACGACCATTCAAAACGCCTGCAGTAGTATCAGTGCCCATCAGGACAATGCTGTCGCCTGCAGTCAACCCCGCTGTGGATAGCATTTTGATCGTAAGACTATCGGTTTCAGAGGAATAATCGACAGAACCTGCATCAGTGGACACCGCATTAACGCGATCATAGACCGTAACTGCTGGACGATTTTGAAAGTTTGTATAAACTAAATTTCGCTCTTGTTCAACAGCGTAGGTCACCGAAGTGTCAGCATCAGCACCAGCACCATCACCATCAGTGACCAGTACTGGACCAATAATTGTCAGTGTGGAACCAGAGATGCTGACCGAAACACCTTTGATATCGTTGGCCTCGATAGCCACTTTAATTTTCTCCGCCACATCGGCGACGGCTTCACCAGCGGTTGTTGATATACTTGTAGACACTCCAAACACGTCGAAAGTAGCTGTTTCAAGAGTTGCCGATGTAGGCGTGAGCGTTGTAATTCCAGTTCCTGCGGCACCCGGAGTTATAGTATAGCTACCAGTTGTAGTTGCTGATTGTTGAACCGAATACAAAGTGGATATCGCCGCCTCAATCAAAGTCATGACCGCCCCAGCCGTGGGGGATGTGGCACTATCGGGAATAGAAATATTCAGATCTGCTTTGCCTTCAAGCGAAATTGTCAGTGACTTCCCAGTTTCGGCGGCCGCACCAGCGATGTCAGCAACCGAGAACTCTCCTTCTGAGTATTGAATGTCAAAGTGAGCAGAGGAGTTGCTCACTGCCACTACTCCCAAGTCTCGGGTGTTATAATCAAAGCTGAACGCCTGCGGCAATGCAGGCGGATCGGTAAGCTTTGTCGTCGATGTTAGCTTTGCGAACTGGTTGCTGCCGATATTCGGCACAGCAGAATTTACCACATCTGCCAATTCACTGTTCAGCGTATCATTAATACGAGCCTGCGCATGTGCCAAGAAGACGTCTAGATCGAAATTAGGGGACGTTAGGTTGGCCACGTCAATGCCGGCTTGCGTCGACACAAAAGATGTCTCCAGCAGATTAACTGCAAGGCTGTTAGCAACCGACGTCTCACCATCACTATACAGCTGCACCGATATGGTGTCGTCCACGCCCTTTTGAATCTCAACCTTACGAGCGTCATCATGAGCACCATTAATAGCCCGCTCAACTTCTGCGGCCAGCTGGTCAGCGTTGTATTTACCAGCACGGATGTCGATGCTGACCGGTCTAGTCCCATCGTCAATATTGACCAAAAGGAAATCACGCCCCCAATACACACTTTGATTTGCAGGGTCAGCTTCGAATGTAGCACCAAACAGCAATGGATCATTGACGATTTCAATTTCACGTGTGCCTTCTTCACCGAAGTCGAAACCACTCCCTATTCCGGATAATGCGGCTGGTTCCGACGGAACGCGCGTGCGCAACTCGTCAAGCTTGTAGAGCGGAGAACTCCGACCCGTATCAAAATAGCTGGGATCTGGCACAGAAGTTGTCTGGTTGCCAAATTGATCAATATAAATCTGCTCATTTGCGTCGTTCACAGCCGGTACAAGATCGGGTGGCACAACCTCATCGTTAATGACAAGACGGGTTTCAAATTTATTCGTCGGGTCCTCCGCCGTCGCTCGCTGCGTCTTAATAAAATAAACTGTCGCGATAGTCGGATTGCCGAGGTCATCAAAAATTGTGAAAGATGTCGAATTTGTAAAGCTTGCAGAATCGTTTGGATCGAAAGTGTACCCAGTTACAAATTTTTCATTATCAGTAACCACATCAGCACTTGCGGGAAGGTTGACTGCCAGATCGACCTTGGAAGTCGCCTGTGGATCACCGGATGTCACCGGCAGGCGGAGAGGCACAGCACTGTCGAGGTCTTTTGCCGTTACAGATCCGTCTTCGTTGACTGGGTACGTAAGCAAAAACTGACCGGAGCTGTCCACAACATTTCGGTTGTTGTCGACGTTAAAAGAACCGTTTCGCGTATAGACAACCTGAGAAGACGTCAGACTAGGCTTGAGACTAAAAAAACCTTGCCCGGAAATAGCCATGTCCAGCGCGTTCAGCGAGGACGCGATGTTACCCTGGGTAAACTGTTGCTTGACCCCCTTCAGGATCGCACCTGAACCAATGGCAGATGCATTGTTCTGCAGCGGCGAGGTGGCGAAGATGTCGCCAAACTCGGCGCGTGAAAGTTTGAAGCCTGTGGTGCCAACGTTGGCAATGTTATTAGAAGTCGCCGCAATGTCGGATTGGGCACCGTTTAGACCGGTCAAAGCTGTGTAAAACGACATAAGTGTCTCCCTGTAAAATCAGTTACCCGCGCGTTAAAGGCGGAAACGTAAAACTTCCGCGGCGCTCACGTCGCCGTAATCTTCAACTTCAAGCATGGCTGCGCCATTGGCAGCGGATGAGGAAGCGCCGATCACCTCCGCGAATACATTCGGTATCAGGCTCTCGGGCCCTTCTCCACCAGCGTAGGTGACCGACACATCCATACGGACACTGCGGGTGCCATCACGATAGGTCTCAGGTAGGTCCGTCCATTCGAACCCAGACAGACCACTCGCACGGCCCCCAAGACTAAGCGTGTGTAGGCTTTCACCAGATTGGGCATCCAAGAATTCGACGCGCGTATCAACAGACGCGCGCTCAAGCTCAAGCATGCCATGGATTTCACCATTGTCGTCCGCCCGAGCAATGTTGCCCGGGATCAGAACAGAATGCCCCAGCATGTTGACCGAGGAAGCGACGCTAAACTGACCTATCTGCTCCGAGATATCCGACATCGTCTCGCTCATCTCACTGATACCAGCAACTGAAGAAAACTGCGCCATTTGGGCAATAAAATCACCATTATCCATGGGTGCGAATGGGTCTTGGTTTTGCAATTGCGTAGTCATCAAGCGCAGAAATTCCGACTGTCCAAGCTCACTCTTCGGCTCTGCAGTCTTCGCACTGGTAGTACTGATCCCCAGCTTGGACAACAGCGCATTCTGTGCGCTTAGGCTCTTGTTATCGACGTCCATATTCGGTCTCCCTTACGATTTGCCCATGTCCACGGTACGCATCATGAGTGTGCGAAGCGTGGTGACCACTTCCAGGTTGTTTTGATAGTTCCGACTAGCCTCTAACATATCGACCATCTCTTCATTCGTATCGACGGATGCCACATAGACAAACCCCTCCTCATCCGCGAGCGGATGCCCTGGCTCATGCACACGCTGAGGTTCTCTATCCAACGCAACGACCTCCAGCACGTCAACTGTCGCACGCTCCGCATTGCGCAGGCCACCCTCATAAAAGGTCTGAAAAACGGGGCGCAACGGACGATATGCTTCCTCTGAACTACTGGCGCGGGCACCGGCATTGGCAATGTTTGAGGCCACGGTATTCAGGCGTACCATCTGAGCAGCCATAGACCGGCCCGCAACATCAAATACATTTTTCAAGTCAGACATCAGTCACCTCTTATTGCGGACATAAGGCCAGAAATCCGGCGGTTCAGAAACGTGAGTGTTGTCATATAACGCAGCGTGTTTTCAGAGAACTCCATCTGCTCAACAGACATCTCAACAGTGTTGCCATCCAATGATGGGTTCAATGGTTCGCGATACTGTAAGGCATCACCACCCGTCCCAGCCAAGCTATCCATGTGCCGAGCATTGGTTTTAAATACAGGACTTTCACCTACCTGGCGGGACATTTCACGTTCGAAATCCACGTCCCTCGCCTTATAGCCCGGTGTCGACGCATTCGCGATATTTGATGCCAGAATAGTGTTGCGCCGCTCCCGCAGAGAAAGAGCCGACGCCTGAAAAGAGATGTGCTCTTTGAGTGCATTCATGATTATCGCCCGTGGAAAATTCATTCTGGTCTGATATTTGCAAGTTGAGTGCCAAACGGCAAGCGGAGACAAAAATGGCGGAAAAAAAATTGGCCCCTAGGCGCGCAGGCCCCAAACCAGGTCGCGCAAAAGCGCTTTCAAAGGCTGCGGGAACACCCATCGCGAAGATGCCAGCACAACATGGTGTACACCAGCTGTCGGAGCACATCATCGAGCACCTCACAGATATGCCCGCACGTTTGGCCACATCCACCTTATCAGAATTACTGCGGAATACCACCGATCAAACCACTCGGATCGCAATCCTCGCCGCCCGTATCGAAGTGTTGCGCGCGCGCGTTATTGGTTGTCGCATGGGCAAAAACGCTGATGCCAATGTATCCTTGGGCACGTTGCGGAGTCAGTTGCCCACTGAAGAATTATCTGCGCAGATCGACGCCCCAGAACTGCCCACGCCTGGTACAAAAGATACGACCGAAAAAATGGTCACCAAGGACGATGAAAAAACGTTCCGCATCAAATTGCTAAAAACCCATGTTAATGAAGGCATTGAACTCACCAAAGGAGCGATCTTCACCGTCAGCACCACAGCGGGACTGTCCCTGATCGACAGGCAGATCGCACAATTGGCCCCTGAAGTGGCCACAGGCGACGAAAATAACAACGCCACGCAGGCAACAATAGAAGTGGAGGCTGGCACGTCTGCCACTACTTAGTATGCGCTCTACCCCAATACGGAACCTCTAGATGCCATCATATGCTTCACTTCCTCTTGTTTTGACTCTCGTTTTGGCCCTCGCGACGCTGAGCAGCCTCACAGAGTGCCGATTTCTCAGCCGCTTCTCGCAAGAAAGCTACGATTGCTCCACTGTCAGCGCTCCTTTCAGCCGCGTGGTTTTCTCAGATGTATTTGAAGGCGCAACTGGAGTAGTCGAAGGCAGTACTATTGGCGAGGTCACGATCATCTCCGCCTCAGATACGTATATCAACGCCGATTGGGGCAAAGGTCGCATCCAGCTCTGGAGGGATACTGGGCGCGTCGTGACCACCAACAATAGGATCGTCAGAACCTACAATTGCAAACACGCCAAATTCAAAATGTAGCACTTAGCCCCGCTAAACACCGCACAGTTCCATCCGTTTAAATATAAAGTACTGGAGAGATATAATGGCTGAAATCAAAACGGATGTTCTTTCCACTGTCAGCAGCTCTGGTAGTGGACTGCAGCTCAAGAGCCTTACCAGCAGTCTTGTGGAGGCGGAAACCAGCGGGGAACGCACGCTCACCGAACGCCAGATCACGGATACCAACACGACCATTTCTGCAATGGGGCAGTTATCACAACAAGTTGGTCTGTTAAAATCTTCCATGGCTTCAATCGCGGAAACAGCGTCCCGGACATCCACATCCTCCAGCGATGAGGTATCGATCGAGGTTACAGAGGAATCCACTGCAACCGATGTCTCTGCCGTGGTCGAGGTGTTAAATCTTGCTTCAAAACAGAGTCTTAGCTTTATCTTCGACACGAGCGTCACACTAAGCACCGAGATAAACCAAGCCAGTGTGTCGCTAAATACAGAAGCTTGGGATAGCGCCGCTTCCTTCGAGATAGATAGCGATAATGCCACGCTGACTGGGCTGACCGAAGCACTGAACGAAATCGATGGAATAAACGCCTCGTTGCTGTATACTGGGACTGGTTATGCGCTGATCATCAAATCCGAGGAGGGTACGGAAAACGCGCTCGACGATGTCTCGATTGACGCCATCAAATCTGTCCTTCAAATGACCGACAGCGCTGTCGATGGAACGATGGATGCAGAGGAAAACCCCTTGGGCGTTACCAGCAATGAAACAGAGGCACAAAATGCAAGCCTTCTGGTGGATGGCATTTCGGTCGTGCGCAGCTCCAACGTGTTCGAAGATCTATTTGCCGGGCACAAGATCACCCTCAATGCTGTTGGTACATCCACACTGAGCTCGTCAGATACCAGCGCTTCGGTCAAGGATCGGGTGACCAAATTTCTTGCCGCCACGAACGAACTGAAATCCTATCTGTCCAAAGCCACGCAACGCGGGATCAACGGAGCAGAGCCTGGCCCACTGGCCGGGGATGTCGCCGCAAAATCTATACTAGACAGCATCCGCAACATCACCACGCAACCAATTACCGGCTTTGGAGACGACGTGTATCTTGCCCAGATCGGTATCATGACCGCGCAGGACGGCACCCTGACCCTCAACGAGGAGCGGTTCGCAGAGGCGTTGGCGGAGAACCCAGATCTCGGGGGTGCCCTGTTCACGACCACGTACGGCTCTCCAAACTCGGACCTGAGCATTTCAGGACTGTCCTTTGCTCCCCCCCAAGCTGGTACCTACGATCTGGTTTACGACAGCTCGACAGCAACAGCCACACTGGACGGGCAATCCCTTACCATCAGCACCAACAGCAATGGCAATGTCGTGCTGCGTTCCAACGATGGTGACACGGAGGGCATAACTATCACGCTGGGCACGGATGAATCACTGACGACAACCGTACGCTATGGCCAAAGCCTCGCAGATCAACTTCAAGACTACAGCGACTCCCTGCTTGGCACCAGTGGCCTTCTCGCACGACGTGAAACAGCCCTGGACGAAGACCTGCTGGAATTCGAAACTCAGATTGAAGACATTGACAGTAAAGTCGCACAGCTGACCGAACGTTACAACATCCAGTTCGGACGCATGGAGGCTGTGATTTCCAGCCTCAAGAGAACAGGCGAATATATGCAATCCATGATGGATTCATGGATCGCCAGTAAATGATGGAGCCTGCATATAAGCGCCCCTCTTCGGGCTCACGGTAGACTGATGTCGTCGCTTAGCATGCCGCCCACTCCTACAGTCTCGATCACCATGGCAATCAGACGCGCAGCGACCATCATTGTACTTGGCTTATTAGTTGGTCTCGTGACATCCGTAGCCGCTATCGGTTTCACCACGGCAGTCTATGCACTCAATGATATTCTGCTGGTGAGTGACTACTCCCGCTTTCGCAGCGACACCCAACCTCTTGCCCTTCAAGGGCTTAGCATTTTCATCCCAATGATGGGCGGAATTGCAGTGGCCGTACTGATCTTTCGCATCGACCCACGAGGGCGCCCCTCCGGTCCACCGGACGTCATCAAGGCAATTCAGCTGCAAACAGACATGCCGCCAACCCGCTCCGGCTTGACCTCAACGCTAGCCGCGCTGATTTCGCTCAGCATCGGTGCATCGGTAGGGCAGTACGGACCAATGGTCTATCTCGGTGCCATGTTGGGTCAGCTCACCGCGCGACTGCGTACTTCCATTCCCAACCTTACTGCGATCTGCATAAGCTGCGGGGTTGCTGCAGCCATTGCCGCGGCCTTCAACGCACCCATTGCAGGCCTGATCTTTGCCCACGAAGTTATACTTAGGCATTATTCTATGCAGACTTTCGCTCCCGTCACTGTTGCCGCAACAACGGGATATTTCATGGCTAATGTAGTCTTTGAAAAAACGCCAATTCTCGTCGTCCAAAGTAGCAGTATTCCCCATGGTGAGGAGTTTATCCTCTTTGCCATATTGGGATTGTTATGTGCACTCGTGGCGCTGCTATACATGCGATCGATCCTCTTTGCCGCCCAAAAAGGCCAACTTTTCAAAGCCTATCCAATTGCTCGCGGCGCAGCTGCCGGGCTTGTCGTGGGTCTCTGCCTGTTGATGATCCCGGAAATTATCGGGCTGGGGCAAGTCACCTTGCGCTTTTCAACATTGGAAGGTGCCTTTGCGGCCAACGAGCTGGCATTATTCATACTGGGTAAGATTGCCCTGACCGCGTTCTGCTTGGGCTTCGGATTTGTAGGCGGCGTATTCAGCCCCGCCCTCGTGATCGGAGCACTGTTCGGTGGGCTTTTTTGGACCATATTGTCAGCTGGTTTCAGCTTCGCACTGTCAGATTTCTCAATCTATGTTGTCTGCGCCATGATGGCCGTCACCAGTCCAGTAATTGGCGCACCTCTCTCTGCAATACTGATCGTGTTTGAACTGACGCGCAGCTATGATCTTGCTATTGCGTCGATGATCTGCGTCGTCTTTTCCAACGCACTGGCCTTCCGCGTGTTTGGTCGCTCGCTGTTTGACCGTCAGTTGAAAAATCAGGGGATCGACCTGTCCAAAGGCCGTGACCAAGCGCAGCTTACTGCGCTACTGGTGATCGATCTTGCCAAAGCGGATGCCGCCGTTTTCGCACCCTCCGACACAGAAGAGGCCGTTGTTTCAGCACTTAAGGCCACGGGCTTCAACCAAGGTTTTCTACGCGAACCAGAGACAGGGGCCTTCATTGGGGCCATTTCCCGCTCGGATCTTGATCCCAAGGCCAGCACACCCGTCCGTAACAAGGTCCATGACATCGACCTCGTATTCAACAATAAAACCAACGTGCTACAGGCGATGGAACAGTTGGAAAACTTTGTGGGGGATGCTGTGCCCATAGTCGATCCTGCGGACAACCGCCTTCTTGGCGTCGTAACCGAGGCCGATATTATTCAAGCCTACCTCAAGATGGTCACCCGACTCAGACAGGAAGAAAATGCAACGCTTTAGCTCTTCTGCACTCGCTGTGCTGTGTCTGTTATCTGCGCTGCATAGCTCTCCTGCCCTCTCAGGTGAAATCGCGTCGCTCACCCTAGCCATTACGGATGCCGTGCCAGAAGGTCTGGTCGAAGCCAACCGCGTCATGGCCCACGTTCGAACCCAGGGAAATGTTACCGTGGAGGGCCTAGACCCTGCCTCCTCTCCCCAAACGGTGATCGAAGCCGCCTTGGCCCAAGGTGCAAATTTCATCGTCGTTCCCTGGGCTAATCTGACCAGTACCTGTGCTGCCTTGGCAAGGCTAAATAGCCCCTGCAAGCCTATGGTCGAACTGGACAAACCAGCGCTTGTGGGCAGGGCCGACACCGTTACGGACCTAGCCGAACTATTCGAGGATCGTAGATTGCTGCGAGGCACCGCAATCATCTGGCCACCAACAGACCTTCTGGGCAGCTTTTTGAAATGGTCAGGCGTCCCCGAAAATCAAGTGCCAGACGTGCTCAGCACTGAACGGGGGTTCTCTTATGCCTTCAACAATCTATTCATACCGGGACAGCCTCAGATCTGGTGTCCTTCCGTGGAGGCGGCTGTAGTAGCGCTGAACACAGGCAAAGTTGACGTAGTCATCGGTGCCTCTCACCAGGTCGCTAATATCCTAAACCGCGCTCAAGCGCGGACTGACCTGCACACAGTAGCAAACCAGACGCTTGCCTTTAAACCCTCACGCGGCGCATGGATAGCACTGCAGGAGAAGCTTCCACGCAGCGACATCAAGGCGGTCATAGATACGAGTTACCAAACCGCTCCAAAATGGCAATCCGATCGAGCCGACACGATATGGCGTGCGGCACTTGAGCGGGCTTTCGACAAACAGACCGATCTCCACCCCTTTGATCTTGGAAACCAAATCACATGTGCGCATAATGGGCCGCACAATTAACGCCTGTGGACATTCCACATTTTCCATTCTTCCTGAAATCTGAAACTCTGCGTAAAAGAAAATATTTCGTAACTCCCAAGCCCCCCAGCGGATATCGGGTTTTGGGTAGCACTCGCGACTTTAGAATATCCGTCTTGATCAAGCGTATTTATTCACCCAAAGTCGGTTTGCTTTAATGAGCGCATTTGCGAGTTCAATGAGCTTTCTCATGAGGGCAGTAAGGGCGACTTTTGGCGGTTTACCTGCTTTGATCATGGCTTGATATTTGGCCTTGAGGTCTGGATTGAACCTCATGGCGACAAGAGCTGGCATGTGGTGGGCGTCCCTCACAACTTTTTGGCCACCTTGAATGAATGATTCCCCCCGCCACTGCCCTGATTGGCGGGTCATGGGTGCAACTCCGGTCAAGCTCGCGACCTGTTTGCGATCCATGCCCCCGATTTCGGGCATTTCAATCAAGATAGTGGCAGCACAGATCGCACCGATACCAGGGATTGACCGGGGGATTTTCATTGAATGTGCCATCATGTCGTCTGCTTGTATCAAGCGGCCAATCTCGGCACCAATTTCAGCAATTTTCTTGTTGATGTGTGCCAAGCGGGTTTTGCTTTGGCGGCGCGTGATGGGCAGAGTTTGCGTTTCTTGACGACTCAAGATGCGGGTGCGATCGGCAACCAATCCACTTCGAAACGCACGCAACTCTTTGAGAATATGCTGTGTTTCCGATACCGGCTTCATCGGCTCAAGTCCAAGGGTATCCCCCATGACAGCCAGCATTTTGGCGTCCACGGCGTCGGTTTTGGCGCGTACACTTTATGCTTGTGCAAAGCGGCGTGCCTGCAAAGGGTTCACCTTCACCAAAGGTGAATGCGGGCCCAAATCCGGCTCGAACCCCTTGTGATAGGCACCCGTGGTTTCATAAATAACGCGGATCACAGTCGTTTCGTTACAGAATTTAGCCAACTGCTTAAATACCCCTGTATCGTTGCTAAACGACGCCATTTTCCCGTCGCTCAGTCGGTGAACATCTAAAGTGGCTTTGGAAAGATCTATCCCAATGGTATCATCCGTCATCTTCGTTATATCCTATGCTTGTCCTAGAGGGCTTTGTGCTGATCTGTGGCTCTCGTTTCGCACAAAAGCTCAGAAAGTCATAAGACAAGCCGCGCGATGATCTGTTGTGGTGATAGGGTGAGTGTTTCGAGGATATTGCCCCCGTGTTTTCTGACCGTCGAGATGACGGATCTGATGTCAGCGAAGACCTGCGCGCCCTCGAGGGTGCGGAAAGTTCCCGAGATTTTCATGCGCAACTTCATCATGCGCAGGTCCCGTTCGGCCTGATTGTTGGTGAAGGGAACTGTGAAGTCCGTAAGGAACCTTAGGACGTCATCACGGTAGTCGCGCAAGCGGACCAGAAGGTTATGGCCTGGCCGCCTGGCTTTTCGGCCTCGCGCACCAGTGCGTCTAGCCAGTGGGTCTTGTCGCTCATGGAAGGCGAGGCCCTCGGTGAGGATCGCCATGTATTTGGTGAGGATGCCGTGGTGAACCGACGTGGGGAGTTCGGTCTCGCCTCGCCCCTGAGCCGCGCACTTGAGCTGATTGGCGCTGTTGAGCAGCACGCTCATCGCGCACGCCCACGGCTCCTTTTCGATTTCTTCGATGGCCTTGAGTTCCCGTAAATGATGCGCCCCGCACAGGGCGTGCGCGTCCACCCCACTCATATGGGCGTAATAGGACTTCCAGTGGTCATGAACAATTGTCCCGCCGGTCAGGAAGGATGGAACAGCACCGCGCTTGGCGCTGATGCGATAATGCGTGAAGGCGAGATCGCTGATTGAGTGCAGCCAGTGCAGCTTACCAGCAACACGAAGTCCGGTCTCATCCAGATGCCGAACGCCGCCTTCATTGAGCCGGGCCAGAATGTGTTCGACGACGCCACCCAAGGTACGCGCTGTGCCGTTCACCCAGTTGGTCACGCTGGCCGCGCATAGGCTGGTGGCACCAAACAAATCACGCAGGAGTTGGCAGACCCGATCCTCGGGGATCAGCTGCTGAACATTGCAGTAGACCGCCGCCGCCCGAATGCGCTTACCGTATTGCACGTGTGTATTCACGCCATCGGGAAAGGTGGCTGTCGTCGTGGCTCGGCAATAGCCACAACAATAAATCGCTGCCTGATGCTCTGTGACCTCCAGACGTGGCACCGGTATGTCATAAACCTGACGCCTCTCCACCGCCTTGATCATCCCAGCCGTTAAGCCATGCTGACAGGTGCCACAGGCCTCAGCCTCATGTCGCTCCACAAAGTCAGGCGTTGCTGTCTGACGTAGGGTGTCGCCTCGGTGGCCAACTTAACCACCACTTTTCTTACCGGACTTACCACGCAGGCTACGCGGTACCGGCTTCTTCAACCCATCACTCGAAGGCGGCTTGCTGCTATTACTGCTGTTCTTGGTCAACTGACGCCGCAGATCCGCATTCTCTTGCGCCATGCTCGCCAACGCGGCTTCCAACTCGGCGATCCTGCGCAGAGCCGTGGCGAGGAGTTGTTCAAGAGCAGTAACTTGGTCCATTCCACCAATGATTCAGAGAAATCGTCACAGCGCCACAAAATTCAGACCACAACAGAAAATTCATGCGCACAATGGCCAAGGAGGTTCACACCAAAACTGACAAAAAACCCCGTTGGCGGCTGGGGTGCTTGGGAGTTACCTTAAATATTAATCTGCGAAGCCTCAACAGAACTGTCTGATATTAAGCAACTTCACTTCACGCTTAAAAATTTTATCCAAAGGGTCCGTGGTTGGCTTTTTTTTTGCATACCTTCTATGGAAGGATTATTTCAATGCCAATGGTAATCTCAGTTGCGAGCGGAAAAGGTGGTGTGGGAAAGTCCTCACTCGTAGTTAATTTATCTTTGTGCTTGCAGGAATCTTATGGCCCTACGCTTCTTGTCGATTCAGACCTACTTATGGCAAATTCCCATATCCTACTGAACACACAACCGAAGACCGACATAGTTGATGTGCTCGAAGGACATAGTGAATGGCGTGATGCTGTGCATAAAGTTTCTAATGGACTGGCCCTTCTGCCGGGCCGCACAGCGGCCAATGTCCTGCTTGGAAGTGAAGCAGAGAAGATGAAAAATCTGATCACAACCCTAAAGGACGATGGGCAAGAATTTGACTACATTGTCGTAGATACGCCAGCAGGCTCTGGGGTTGGGGTGCTGGACATGCTTTCGGTGTCTGATCATGCAGTGATTGTCATATTGGGTCAGGCCACCAGCTTTGTTGATGCCTATGCGTTAATCAAAAACGCATATCTGGAACGACATCTGACCCGTTTCTCAACTGTGGTGAATATGGCCAAGTCCGCTGAACAGGCGGAGATTATCTTCGCGAAGTTCAAGCGAGTGGTGGGCCAGTTCCTCCCAATTGAAATGATTTATAATGGTTTTTTACCCAATATGGCGGACATTAATGAGGCTTCTATCAAGGGCCATTCAGCCCACGATATGATGGCAAAGGCGCGCATCGCGGCCAAGATGGATGAAATTCTGAAATCTCTGCTCGCTATTTCCTCTGGAATGGGCACTGCGCCAGAGACTGCTCTTAAAATGCACCGTCTTTAGTGGGCGGGGGTGAATGCAAGCTTATCCAACTACCAAGTTAAGTGTTGAAGCGGTTGTGCGCGAGCACGAAGCTTTGGTGCGCCGAATAGCGCGCCATATTCACGGGCGTGTTCGGTCAATTGTTGAATTTGATGATCTTCTACAGATCGGCCTAATGGGCCTGATCCAAGCGGCTCAGCGTTATACACATAAAGAAGGAGTGTCCTTTGAGAATTATGCCGTTATCCGTATTCGCGGTGCGATTTTTGATCATTTGCGCAAGAATACAAGCCTCAGTCGGAAGGGTATAGAGACAAGCAAAGCGGTAAAAGCCGCGTGGGCAGAGCGGTCGCAGAAACTGGGCCGAGCGCCAACCAAGCTCGAACTCGCAGAGGCGGTATCAATGTCGCTTCAAGCGTTGAATAGATGGGAAGAAAGCGTCAACAGTAGCTACCACAACTCGCTACAAGATGAATATGATGAACACTCGCTGTGGTTTTCATCCGGTGAACCTTCGGCAGAGCGGTTGCAGGATCAGGGACGCTTAAGGGTAGCCTTACTCGCGGCGTTAAAGAACTTGCCCAAGCGCGAAGCCCTAGTATTGCAATTGTATTATGTTGAGGAGCTAAACATTTATGAAATTGCAGCGGTGCTTGATGTCAGCCCTGGACGCATCTCACAGTTGAAATCGTCGGCGTTTAAAAAGATGCAACCAATGTTGACAGACTTTGCTGAAGAACTGAAAGAGCCCTGATGAGTGTTGTGGTCGCCGTTTTATGAATGAAGAAATTAATGTCGTTCAGGTTTCAGTTCAGTCCGCTGAAGTTTCTTTGATTGGTTGCAATTCCGTTCCGAGCTTGGTCATTAACGGTAGTTTGATGAATATTGCCCGGGGCAACATGATCTTGACGCTCAGGGCAATCGCCTGCGATCATGTCGGCGCCATTGGATCGATTGAAATCGAACAGAATAGACCCATGATGCAGGCTCAGGTCTCTGTATCGCAAGATCAGTTTACTACGGTTCTGAACTGTCTAAAGCACCACCCCCCCAGACCAGTTACCTTGATCATCGCGCTACAGGAAAGTCTTACGATTTCGGAAAAAGGCTATCTGGCTTCAAAAGGTCAAAACTCCCGCATGATATCTGATTTATCATGGAGCATACCAATCCTGTAGCTGTTTCAGTTTGCCATGAACGCATACGCTTATGAGGCTGCACTTTTTACGGCCAGGTTACTTAATGCCGTATTTCCCCATTTTCGCGATGAGAGTCGTGCGGTTTAAAGCGAGACGCTTGGCTGTCCCGGCGATGTTATGATTTTCAACGCTTAGAGCGGCTACGATGAGTTCCGTTTCTATGTCGCTGAGGAATCCTTTGAGGCAGAACCCATAATCAAGCACGTTCAGCCCCACATTTTCAAATGCATCAGTATTGTTTTTGCTGTCAGATTCGATTTCGCTGTCTACATCTGGAATTTCAGAAGTAGCTTGCAAGAGAGCGTTTTGTTCTGAGTTCCGGTCGGCGTTGAGGTGCAAGAGCCTCCTGACAGTTTCCGCGTTAATCGGAGCATCTCTGTAGAGCACTGCGGCACGCTGAAGGAAGTTTTTCAACTCACGAACGTTCCCAGGCCAAGAGTGGGACACCATCTCTCGCAAGCCATCTTCGTTGACAGTGGGCGGAGTCAGGCCTGAACCATCTGTTTCGATTTGATTGCACAGCGCGGTGATCAGGTCTGGAAAATCCTCTATTCGATCTTTGAGAGGGGGCACATCAAGAACGATAACCGAAATGCGGTACATTAGGTCCTCGCGAAATTCGCCGCGTTTGACCTTATCTTGAATATTTTGGTGCGTCGCGCAGATCAAGCGGAAATCGACGTGCACTTCCTTGTTGGACCCAACGCGGCACACTGATTTGGTTTCAATGACCCGCAAGATCTTACTCTGAAGCTCCAACGGCATGTCACCAATCTCATCAAGGAATAGCGTCCCACCTGCTGCTTCCTCGAACCGGCCGATCCGGCGGGTGGCTGCGCCTGTGAAGGCACCTTTCTCATGGCCAAATAATTCAGCTTCCAGCAATTCCCGAGGAATCGCCGCACAATTCACACTAACCATATTTCCGTGACGATTTGACCAGTCATGGAGGTATTGCGCAACAAGTTCTTTGCCTGCCCCCGTCGGCCCAACGATCAACGCATTAACCTTGTAGGGGGCAGCATTCTTGATATCGTTTAGCAGCCTGGACACGCTTTTGGAGGACCCCGAGATCAGCATCAAATTTTTTTATCTAAGTATGGCTGCATCATAGGTTACTGCTTGTCAAAATATTGACTGCACGGCAAGGATAAAAGTATAAAAGCGCCTGAAAGCAGCATAGTAGTGACATTGATGATGATACCATTTTAGCATATAGAGCAGCGCGTAAAGGTTGGCACTATACTTGCCTTCTCATGGTATGGTTGAGAACACACATAGAGCGATTATTGATCTGGCTCAATTCGAGCTGGGAGATCAGTTAGTGGCTCGATTGATGGCCCACGACGTTGCTGTGGCCGCGTTCCCTGACATTTCTCAGGATGCCAGAGTTTTGACCGATTTTCTTGTTTTATCCTCCACGCGGGCCATTGAGCTGGGCGGACAATCCGGCGTAATTGGAGCCGCCAAACGCGTTGGTGCCAAGTCAGTCCTGATCGTGGACAGGCCCGCCACAGCCTACAAGATAGAGACAGAATTGGGTGCCCGTATAGTCACCCTGTCACTGCCTTTGACGGTGTCAGATTTTCATGCCGTGCAATTCGTGACGACCCTTCTTCACGGCACGAGTCGAGCGCTTGTTGAAAGCGACCATTCTCGAAAATTATATGAATTGGCAGGACGGGTTGCGCAGTCGGATGTGAGTGTGTTTATTAGTGGGCCCACCGGCAGCGGCAAAGAAATTATGGCGAGGTTTATCCATGATCGATCACCGCGCAGGAACAAAGAATTTGTAGCAGTTAACTGTGCTGCGATCCCGGACAATATGCTTGAAGCGATGATGTTTGGCCACGAGAAAGGTTCCTTTACCGGGGCCTCCACTGCAAACATAGGTGTAATCCGCGCAGCGGATGGTGGGACATTGCTGCTTGATGAAATCTCGGAGATGTCTCTTCAGCTTCAGGCCAAACTGTTGCGCGCCATTCAGGAATTAATGGTCACACCTATTGGGGGGACCAAGCAGATTAAAGTCGATCTGCGTATCCTCGCGACATCCAACCGGGACATGTGGGAGGAATGCAGGCTTGGCCGATTCCGTGAGGACCTGTTCTATCGCTTGAATGTTTTTCCAATCGCGACTCAGGCGTTGAGCGAACGGCCTGAAGATATCCTGCCCATTGCGCAAACGCTTATAATGCGCCATGTCAAGGACGTGACGCATATCCCAATGCTCGCACCATGCGCCTTAAATATGTTGCTAGAGCATAGTTGGCCGGGAAATGTCCGTGAACTGGAGAACGTAATCCAACGTGCTCTGGTTCTGAGCACAGGCACGATTATCAAGTCGGATGCGATCATGATCGACAAATTAAACACAGTTGATGTAGAAGCCACAATAGCAGAACTGCCTGCGGCCGAAAGCCCTCGCAGGACATGGGAGATGTCGAAATGAAGATTCTGGAAGGTGTAAATTCGATTTCATCGATTACAGCCACCGATGCCCTGAACCGAGCAAAGGAAATGACCGAGCGGGCGACCAGTGGGGCCATGTCCACCCCAGGCGACGACGGACCCAGCTTTGCAGATCAGCTGCGCGACTCTCTCGATTCCGTAGCGCGTTCACAAAACGAAGCCGCGCAATTGGTGCGTGATTATGAGGTTGGGAAAGAGACAGACCTGACCAAGGTGATGGTAAGCCAGCAAGTGTCATCACTTGGGTTTCAACTGACCCTGAACATCAGGAACAAAGCTATGACGGCATATAAAGACATTATGAATATGCCTGTATAGGGCGATTGAGGCAGAGTTAAAAAACGTGCTTAGTAGAAACAAACCATGAGCGAGAGCTCGACGAATGGGCGTGCAGCCTCGACAAGGCCTGGGCTGCTGCCAAAGGCCTCGCGTATGCTCGAGGATGTGCGGTTGCTTTACCTGCAACCGGCTGTGCAGCGCGCGTTCCCCGTTTTGGCCGCTGGGATCTTGGTTGTTCTTGGCCTGAGCCTCTATCTGCTTTTGCAGGCACCAGAGCGCACAACATTGTTTTCTGCCCTACCAGAGGCGGAAAAAGCGGCCGTTATGGATGCGCTGCGCAGCACTGGGACAGATGTTCAGGTTGATCCGACAAACGGTGACATCACAGTGCCCATTGCGGACTATTACAATTCGCGCATGTCCCTTGCTGCACAAGGTCTGCCTCAATCCATGCCCGATGGCTACAGCGTCTTGAGCGACATGCCTATGGGCACGAGCCGCTCGGTTGAGAACATGCGCTTGAAGCAAAGTCAGGAAATTGAACTCGCCCGTTCGATCAACGAGATCGACGTGATTTTGGCATCTCGCGTGCATCTTGCCATTCCTGAACGCTCAGCTTTTGCACGAAATGCTCAAAATCCGACAGCATCGGTATTTGTACAGGTACAGCCAGGGCGCAGTCTGAGCCAGCAGCAGGTGATGGCCGTCGTTAACCTTGTGGCATCTTCCGTTGCAAATCTCCCTAAGACAAGTGTTACGATGGTTGACCAAAACGGTCGTCTCTTGTCTGATACTGTGGATAACCCTGCCGCGACCTTGGCTGATAGTCAGCTGGAGTATCAGCTGCGACTAGAAGGAATCTATAACACCCGCGTGGAAAGCTTGCTGACCCCTATTGTTGGCCCAGGCAACGTCTCTGTTCAAGTTTCCCTTGATATTGATTTCACCCGCACCGAACGCACAGAAGATATGGTCATCCCTGACCAAACCGCCCTGTTGAGCGAACAGATGGCATTAGAAGAGGACCTGACTGGGCAAGTGGGTGGTATCCCGGGGGCAGTCAGCAACACGCCGCCCCTAGCTGCTACGTTAGAGACACCCGCTGTGGGGGGTGCCGATGTCGCCAATGCCGCAGCGGATGCGCAAGGTGAAGAAGGTGAAGAGAGTTCCCGTGTGCGCTCTTCCAGCAATTTGCGGAATTATGAAGTCAGTCGGAAGGTGATGTCCCAAAGTAGCCCAATGACAAAGATTAAAACCGTGCATGTCGCGGTATTGCTGCGCGAACAGCAGCCCATTTCTGAAGAACCCAATCCAGAAGGTGCATCACCACCTGCAATTGGCCTCGATCCTTCCCGTATCGAGGATGTGAAGGCGCTAGTCTCGCGCGCGGTCGGAATTAATGAGGCGCGTGGTGATACACTCATTGTGGCAAGCCTGCCGTTCATTTCACCTGAGGCGGTGATCTCGTCCATGAACATGGGTACTGATCTCGTTTGGTATGAGGACCCGTGGGTCCAGGAGATGATGCGGAACGGGCTGATGGCTCTGGTTCTCGCCATTGTCACGCTTGGTCTGGTCAAGCCGCTGTTGTCACAATTTTTGTCCGCTTCAGGTGAGGGCGCACAGTCTGGCAATCTGATCACTACCGAGGCTGGCGATGTCGTCGATGTCGGTAATATAGAAATAGAAGAGGGCCAGACCCTTGAGCAAATCAAAGCGAAGATGAAGCCGAAGAAGAGCACAATCTCAGCCGAGATGCTCGATACCGCTAATAGCTATGACGACAAGGTCGCTCTGATCCGTATGATTGTGAGCGACGAGGCGGGCCGCGTATCTAATGTTTTCAAAGCCATGATGGAAGAAGACATGGATCAGATCGGATGATCGAGAACAGGGAAATAGATTGATGGCTGACGCAGACCTAACGGACCTGACAGATGCCGAGATCACCGAGCGTATGACGGGGACGCAGAAATCTGCAATCCTAATGATGCTACTGGGTGAAGAAGAAGCTGCCGAAATACTCAAGAACCTGTCGCCACGGGAAGTGCAGCATCTTGGCGGAGCCATGTATGCTGTCCGGAATACTAATCAACAAGCAGTTAATGCTGTGCTGGATGAATTCTTGGCGATCATCAAGAAGCAGACCAGCCTTGGCCTTGGGGCAGGCAACTACATTCGCAACATCCTTAACCGCGCCTTAGGTGAGGACAAGGCGCAATCTGTTCTCAGCCGGATTACCCCTGCCAGTAGCGAGCGCCCAATCGAGATCCTTGACTGGATGGATGCCCGTTCAATTGCCGAGTTGTTGCAGGACGAGCATCCACAGATTATCGCATTGGTGACTTCATACCTAGACTATAGCCAAGCATCAGACGTGCTGAACCTGCTTCCAGAGGATCTTCAAGCTGAGATTGTTCAGCGGATAGCAACGCTTGAAACCGTCGACCCCCAAGCTCTGCGCGAACTGGAACAGGTCATGCAGATGAAATTCAAGGCCAATACAAGCCTGCGCTCTACTAAGGTTGGCGGCATCAAGGCAGCGGCGAAAATCATGAACTTCACCAAGGCAAACACCGAAAAGCGCATCCTCACCTCAATCAAACGCAACGACAAAGACCTCATGCAGGCCATTCAGGACAACATGTTCACCTTCGACAACCTTGGCATGTCAGACGACCGATCCTTGCAGACTCTGCTGCGGTCTGTTGAGCCCGAAGATCTCATCATGGCGCTCAAGGGTGCCCCTGAAGATCTACAGATCAAACTGTTCGGATGCATGTCCACACGCGCAGCCGCCAACATCAAGGATGAGATGGATGTGCTGGGGCCTGTGCGTCTGACGGAAGTACAGACGGCGCAGAAGAAAATCATCGAATCCGCTCGAAAAATGTCGGATGAAGGGACTATTGTACTGGCTGGCCGTGGCGGGGATGAGATGGTTTGATGAAAGACATCCTATACCATGGCACCCAACCAACGCACCCGGACGGCCCGCAGCCCGTAGACCTTGCAAGCGTTCTGGCGCAGGTACGTAATCCCGTTTTCGAGCGGGAGAACAATGCGCCAGGCACAGTTGAAACTACGTTCCGCCTGCTATCTTGGGCTAAACTGGCGATCAAAATCCCTTTGGAACCGGAACCAGCCGAAGAGCAACAGGTCGAGCCAGATCACACGAGACCTTCGGGTGAAGAAAATACCCTATTAGATGAAACCACTTCTCTGGAAGGCCAAGCCGCTGAATTAGGCGATGATAAGGTGGCGGGCGCAGTCGCTAGTGACTCCACCACAGCGATGCAAGGCCCTGAACTCATCGCGCCCGCACCCGTTATGGACGAGGTGATGATCCAGAAGATCAAGGATGAAGCCTATGACGAGGGGCTTTCGGCAGGTAAAGCCATGACCGAGAGTGAGCGCGAGGCAGAGCTGGCGACCCAATTCATACAACTGCAACAGCTTATGACAGCCCTGAATTCGGCTGACGTTTTTGATATGGAAGCAGCGGCCAACAGTATCGAAGATGCCGTCCTGACCCTTGCATCCGAACGGATTGGAATGGCACTGACTGATATGACCGAACCATTGGCCCGGCGTCTGGGAACGCTGCTGGATAGCTTGGCGCATCTGATCGGGATACGTGAGGTCTTTGTCGCACCGGAAGATATGTCACTCATGCAACGATGTATTGATGAACACCCCAATCCACCTGCGCTCCATTTGCGCAGTGATCCCTCCATGCAACGCGGCGATGCACGGCTGCGGGTTGGTGGCGCGGAGGTTGCAGATCTGCTGCGTGATCAAGCTCCAAGCGTTCTTGCCAAAAAATCAGTTGAGGCCGTTTGATGCTCAATCTCACCGAACAGCTGACGCGTTCCCTCCAACAAGATCGCTCCAAATCTGGTCAAAATTCAGCTTTGAGCGGCAGAGTGTCCCGCTACGATGGTCTGCTGATGGAGTGTGATGGATTCCCGGTCTCCGTTGGCACTGTCTGTTCGGTGCAGACCGCGGATAATGGCCATGTTCTCGGCGAAGTGATCGGGTACAGCGAGGGTCGCAACAAGCTGGTCTTGTATCAGTCTGGAGCTGCGGTTCAGGCTGGGGCACGTGTTTCGATCGTTGATCAAGGGACGGCTGTCGATGTGGGCGATAGCTATCTGGGCCGGGTTGTGGACGCCCTTGGGCACCCCTTGGATGATGGGGGGCCCCCTGAGAGTCAGGCCAGAGTTCCGTTGAATGGAAAAATGCTCAATCCCTTAGCACGACGCATGATTCCTGGTCCATTGGATGTTGGCGTGCGCGCGGTCAACGGTCTTCTCACGATTGGGTATGGGCAACGGATTGGAATCATCGCAGGGTCTGGCGTTGGCAAATCCGTTCTGCTTGGGATGATGGCCCGGAATACAGTCGCAGATGTTGTTGTGATAGGTCTAATTGGCGAACGGGCCCGTGAAGTGGGTGAAATGGTGCGTGCCATCATGAACCCGGAAACGCAAAACAAGGTCAGTATTGTGGCAGTGCCTGCGGACCGCTCTCCGCTGCTGCGCATTCGTGGAGCGCGGCGGGCCACAGCTCTCGCGGAATATTTCCGGGATCAAGGCAAGAATGTCCTTTTGATAATGGATTCTTTGACCCGCGTGGCTCATGCGCAGCGTGAAATAGGTCTGGCGCTTGGAGAGGCTCCTACATCAAAAGGCTATCCCGCTTCCGTTGTATCCATGATACCCACCTTGGTTGAACGAGCTGGCATGGGTGTTGGGCCGGACTCTGGTTCCATCACAGGGATTTATACAGTGCTGGCGGACGGGGACGACAGCAATGACCCTGTTGTAGACAGTGCGCGGGCTATCCTTGATGGCCATATCGTGCTCAGCCGCTCGATTGCGCAAATGGGGATCTATCCGGCAATCGACATCCCTGCTTCGATCAGCCGGGTGATGTCCGACATTGTCAACCTACAACAACAAACAGCAGCGCAAAAATTCAAGAAGCTGATCTCACTATACAACGAAAATAGGGACTTGATGTTGATGGGGGGCTATGTTTCGGGTCAGGATCCCGATTTGGATCTAGCTGTTACCTTGTGGCCAAAGCTTGTTGAATTCATCAAACAAAGCCCCAGTGAACGGGCGCAATTGGCTGAAAGCTCGAACCAGGTTTCAGCAATTGTGGGACGGTAGACATGGGTGAACGCAAAGCAAAGATGCTCCGCAATATGGCATTGAAAGAACAAGCCCGGATGCCGGGATTTGTTCAGCGGCAACGAATGTTGCGCGAAGAGATCAACCAGTCAAAAAGCCTGATTGAGCGCATGAACGATCTGCGTGTAGAAGCTACAAGTGACGGTGTATTGAGTGCCCAACGTCTGCAAAGTGCTCGTTGGTACGAATTACGTCTGATTGACGAAAGTAAGCTCCTGCAAAACAAGCTAGATTTTCTTGAAATAGAAATGCGTGATCTGACTGCTTTGGTTACCCAAATGGGACATAAGCAACAGATCGTATCGAATAAAGCCGACGAAGTGGCGCGCCTTGCAAGAGAAGAGAAAGAGACTCGCATCGAGGCCGCCCAAGTCGTCTTACGGCCAAGATCTCGCATTTAGAATTAAATATTGGGTCAGTATTTGAGGCCAATAACAGATTTAAATATCAGCTTGGCACCTAGCTTGCATGTAAATAGTGTACTTTGTTTTCTCGGGTGAAAAATATGATGGCATCGCCGCTGACCAAAGTACCTAGTACTGCAGCAGCCCTGGATTGGACTACCAAAACTGGCATTCAGGCTGAAATAAGTGTGGATCTTCTCTCACCTGATATTTTTTCAGAAATGGTAGCCTACTTTGACAATGAGGCCGTTGCAGGTTCAAGTGTCAATGTGATCCCTCGTGAGAAAGAGCCTGCTGCTGACGCCGGCGTGGCTCCAGTTTTCCCTTTGCAGGGTGATCCGGCGGATCTAATGACTATAACGCGATTGCTGCCGTTCGTTATCGGCAATGCTCTCTCTAAACATGAAGCTTCCAATGACATTCAGCTTTCAGCCCCTCAAATTGGTGGAGACATTGCTCCCACCTCTGAAGTGACATTAGCGACGTTTCTGGCTAATTTGCACGAGTTGATCTCTGATCTCCTCCCTAGGGATGAGCTAGGTGGGCCATTGAATATTGCCGACCTGCTCACGGCACCCGATGGTCAAGATGCCGTTTTGGATATCATGGTATCTGAGCAAGGCGCAGTTCTCACACAGGCTTTGCCCTCTGCTCTGCAACCTAGTGAGGGTACCCTGACATCAGCACAGCCTTTCGGTGACAAAAAATTGGCACTGAATGATAACCTGCTCACGGCACCCGATGGTCAAGGTGCCGTTTTGGGTATCATGGTATCTGAGCAAGGCGCAGTTCTCACACAGACTTTGCCCTCTGCTCCGCAACCTAGTGAGGGTACCCTGACATCAGCACAGCCTTTAGGTGACAAAAAATTGGCACTGAATGATAACCTGCTCACGGCACCCGATGGTCAAGGTGCCGTTTTGGGTATCATGGTATCTGAGCAAGGCGCAGTTCTCACACAGACTTTGCCCTCTGCTCCGCAACCTAGTGAGGGTACCCTGACATCAGCACAGCCTTTAGGTGACAAAAAATTGGAGCTGAATGATAACCTGCTCACGGCACCCGATGGTCAAGGTGCCGTTTTGGGTATCATGGTATCTGAGCAAGGCCCAGTTCTCACACAGACTTTGCCCTCTGCTCCGCAACCTAGTGAGGGTACCCTGACATCAGCACAGCCTTTAGGTGACAAAAAATTGGCATCGATTGACAATAAAATTCCGGTTGAGACCACACTGAAAAGTATTGGGACTTTCACCAAGTCGAACATGGAAGATTTGCCTGTTGTGCCCGCAAGAATGGTTGTATCTGTTGGTGCTACACCGCTGCCTGAAAAAGCCGTTTCTCAAACTGTTGCCCCAACGATCCTTCGCGATAGCGGACTACAGGCTGCCGCATCAGACGCACTCTCTAACACTAGCCTAAAAGGCGAGATTGGGCTGGGGAAAAAGCAGTCCGCGTTTGCAGACCCCTCAGCCATGGCAACGCCACAAGCAGCGACACCTCCATCCATTCCGATCCAACCGGTCATGTCTGATTTGACACGCCTTGTTGCCACTAGCCCAGCACGCGAAGCACCCTCTGTTTCCAATGCTAGCGCACTAGAAACTGTAGCCACTATCTCTGGTGTGGACACCGCGCCCGGAGGCACAGGTGGACAATCACAAGGCGGAAATGCTCAAACGAGTACCGGAACCAACAGTCAGCAGGGGATGGCGCAAAGCCAGGCTCTGGCAACTGTCTTGGATGTCCAGCGCCAAGGCTGGACCAAAGCGCTGGTTAACCGTGCCATGAGCATGGTACAATCAGGAGGCACTATGACCTTCAAGGTCATGCCTGCTCACTTGGGAATGATCACTCTGAAACTGAGTGAAGGGCGGCGCGGGACGGACTTGCGCATCGTGGCTGATGTGGCCGCCACAGCCTCAATGCTACGCGACGTTAAACACCAAATTTCGTCTGCATTCGAGAGCGCCGGCATTACACTGGGGGAATACTCCGCCGGAACAAGCGATCGCGGAGACAAGGGTTCGACGTCGCGAGATTATGATATAATCGAAGGTGATATTGAACCAAAAATTAAATTAAATCAAGATTTTACAGAAATGTCTGACAATTCGAACGATGATCACTCGAGTATCAACATCATTTTGTAAATCGAAAAATAAGGCGCCGAAATGTCTGAAGAAGAAGAAGAAACACCAAAAAAATCTGGGCTGGGAAAGATTCTGATCTTTGTTGGAGTTGGGGTTATAATGCTTGGGGCTGGGATAGGTGCGGGTTATGTCCTGTTCGGCAATCAACAGAACACCCCAGAACAGATCGCAGCTGAGATCATCGACAAGAACCGCGGCCAACAAGCTGAGGTAACTGGACAAGAAGCGGACGTGGATGAAGCCCCCGCGCCAGAAAAACAGTCGAAGGAGAGCCAAAAAGAAGAGGTTTTCCAAACCCTGTACTTCGAAATCCCGGGGAACCTAACGACAAACCTCAAAAATTCTCGACGTTTCCTCCAAATCGGTGTCGGCGTATCTACTCGATATGACGAAACAGTTCTGCAAAATGTCGAAGCCAACCTTCCGGCAATCAGGGCGGCTATTCTTGCCACCCTGAGCGATTACAGTGAAGAGGACGTGGTCGGTCGGGAGGCGCGCCAAATACTTTCTGACGACCTAAAAGAAACTATCAACGCTGAGCTGGAAGAGCTTGAGGGCTTCGGTGGTGTAGAAGGGGTTTTACTGACCTCCTTTGTTATGCAGTAGGTCGGGCAAATAGCATGTCTTCTAAAAAACTCACTCAAGTAGAAGTTGATGCGCTAATCAGCAGCGTAAACACCGATACGACGGCTGCAGCTGATGTATCAGCATCAAAACAGATTAGAGATTTCGAATTTGGTGCAGACGATTTGTCACTTCTCGGGGACTACTATGCACTAAGGGTCATCAATGATAGATTTGCACGTCTGGCGCGCGCAGTCTTTCAACCGATGTTGCGATTTCAACCACGCATTACCGCAATGCCACCCGAGGTCAAAACATTTGACGAATATTGCGAAAACGCCCCTTCCTTGATGAGCCTGACGACCTCACGTATCGATGAGTTGCGCGGCAGCAAGATGATGGTGATCGAGCCAGATTTCATAGCGGCTCTGACAAATGCCTATTATGGCGGCGACCTTGGACTGAAGCATCGTCCCCGCAACGACTTCACAGCCACTGAAAATCGGGTTGTCGAAATCATCACAAAGGGCTTAAACGAAAATTTGCTTACTTCGTGGCAGGACCTGATGCCACTCACCTTTAGTGATGAGACCCGAGAGGAAAACCTACAATTTGTATCCTTTGTTGACGGGGCAGAAACCGTTATTATCTGTGGCTTTACTGTACAATTGCCAAAAACGAAAACTGCGCGTATTGATATTTTATATCCGTTGCAAACGCTGAAACCTATCGCCGCACAGCTGCGCTCGCGTATGCAATCTGAAGTAATAGACGACGATCTCACTTGGCGTGAGCGCCTTGAACTCGCTGTATTAGAGGTGCCGTTGATTCTGGAAGTACAAGTCTGCAAGCCTCGCCTATCCTTGAGCCAACTCATCGATATGCGAAAGGGAGATGTATACCCGATCAGACTCCGCGAGGGTCTGAGCGTTATGATCAAGAACGAAAAGATGTTTCTCGCCAATATTGGCGAAGTCGCGGGCACAAGCGCTATAACAATAACAAAAAAAATACACACTGAGTCCTAGGACAGACAAATATTGGCGGATTGAATTAGAGGCCTGCGTTAAAAGTCAGCGCCCGACTGATGGCATTCTAAGGCGAGAAAATGCCAAATTTATCCACCTTGACGACGATACCGTTAGCGGTTGGTACAATAGCTAACACAATCAGCCTTAGGCTGCCAAGCTTGCTTGCAGACCGTCAAAGACTGGTACAGAAAGACCAGATCTGTTTAAAAAAAACAGCCAGACTACCGACCGGGATGTGACAATTAAATTTAGCTCGAAGAAACGAGGATGACCATGTCAGACGACGATCAAAAAACACCCACGCCCCAAACGCCAGACAATGAGAAACTTCGCGCACTCGAAAATATCGAAGTCGTGATGTCAATCGAAGTTGGTCGGGCTGAAATCACAATAAGTGAATTGTTACGCTTGAATGAAGGCTCCGTTGTAGAACTCGACCGTCTCGCTGGTGAACCGCTTGATATTCTTGTTAATGGCACGATGATTGCCAAGGGTGAAATTGTGATGGTTGGGGAACGTTATGGTATCCGGTTCACAGATATTGTTGACCCCGAAAAGCGAGTTAATGGCATATAGTTATTAAAATACAAGGTTTGAAAAAATCCCAATGTCCACGTCATTCATAGATACTTCAAGCTTGCTTATTGTAATAATCTTTCTGACAGTTCTCGTTGCTGTCCGTCAAATAATAGTATCAAATCCTAATACTTTTCGCAAACACATTGGGCCCAATGGAGGGCGCATCACATTTTGTGAAACATATCAGGTTGATAAATCGACCAAGATATCTCTTTATGAAATCGATGGACAAACTTATGCTATACTTCACGGTGGAGCAAAAACACCAAATCTTTTCCCTATAAACCAATTGAGTAAATTGGATGTCTAATATTCAACGCATAGCCCATTCTAAAAAACTATTTTTACCTCTCCTGACAGTATTTGTACTTGCATTTTCCACCTCTGTAGCGATTTCTCAAGAGGTGGCAGGAGGCTTACCGGCGCTCAACATTTCAACTGGTGAGAATGGCGAAACAACCTATTCATTATCTCTTCAAATTCTTGCGTTAATGACAGCGATAACAATACTGCCATCAATACTGTTAGGGCTAACAGCATTCACACGAATAATTATTGTTCTCTCAATTCTTCGACAGGCAATGGGAACACAACAAACTCCTCCCAACCAAGTATTGATTTCTATCGCGCTATTTCTGACCTTTTATGTCATGGCTCCAACATTTGAAGATATATACAGAAACGCCGCCTTACCTTATTTAGAAGGTTCAGTATCTGCTGTGTCCGCCATCAGCAGTGCGGCCGATACATTGCGGGAATTCTTGATCTTAAATACAAGAGAGGCAGAGCTGTCCATGTTTGCCGAGATGGCCGGTGATGAACCTTATGCCACTAATAAAGATGTTCCTTACCCAGTGCTTCTTCCAGCATTTATAACATCTGAACTCAAAACGGCCTTTCAAATTGGCTTTCTTCTCTTTCTTCCCTTTCTTGTTATAGATCTGGTTATAGCGTCTATCCTGATGTCCTTAGGCATGATGATGTTGAGTCCCATGCTTGTATCTCTACCTTTCAAGTTACTATTGTTTGTCTTAGTGGATGGATGGGCGATGACGATCGGATCAATTGCCTCAACGTATGTGAATTAGACGTGGAATTTGATAACAACATAGAAAGCCTACAATTAGCATTTTGGCAAATAATAATTACTGCAGGCCCAATTCTGGGAGTTGCACTATCGGTAGGGCTCGTCATTGGCATTTTGCAGGCGGCAACCAGTATCAACGAAATGACGCTCAGCTTTGTTCCTAAGCTTGTTATTGTGCTGGCTGCAATGGCAGTACTTTCGACATATATGATGAAAGAAATGACGGATTACTTTCAACAAACCTTTGAACAAATCCGAATGCTAAAATAATGCCGTATCTTCCAAGCCTAGACGAAATAATGGGGTTAAGCGGAATAGACCTTCAACGCCTATTTGACTTCCTGCTAACTTTCTTTCTACATACGTTAAGGCTGTCGGCGTTCTTTTTAGCTGCTCCCTTCTTTGGTGCAGCTGCAATACCAGTACAAGCTAGAATAATAATAAGCGTACTGATCTCTTTCAGTTTTTACGGCCTGATTTCTGCCCCAAATCCTGTTGATTTGCCGTTTTTAACAATTATTAAGGTTGTTCTCATTGAAATTACTATCGGCATATCTCTTGGATTATGCGTGACTATTTTGTTTTCAGCCGTTGCTCTGGCTGGTGAAAAAATTGCAGCGTCTTCAGGGTTGGGTTTTGCAGCGCAAATGGACCCAAACTCTGGTGGTCAAACTCCAGTAGTCAGTCAAATTCTCAACCTCTTTGCCATCGCAGCATTTCTATCTTTAAATGGGCACCTGCATGTAATTTCCTTATTGAGATCGAGCTACGACATTATTCCATTGGGCCAATCTTTTGATTTCAAGGCGTTAATAAGTGCGGGATTGAGTGCAGCTGGTCATATGTTTACAATTGCATCCATGTTGATGCTGCCAGTAGTATCAATATTGCTTTTAGCAAATGTCACTGTTGGAGTTGTGACACGTTCAGCACCCCAGTTAAACCTATTTTCGTTCGGCTTTCCACTTACAATTCTGTCATGTTTTGTGGCTTTGTATCTTTCGACCACACCGCTTGCAGCAGCTATTAAGGATATGATCTCATTTATCCTTCAATTTTTGGAAGACTCTATATTGGAGGCGCGTAATGGCTGATCAAGCGAGTGATGGAGGTCAAGAAAAAACAGAAGAGCCGACGCAGAAACGACTCGAAAAGTCCAAGGAGGATGGTGAAGTCCCATCATCCAAAGAGCTATTTGTATTTTCAACATTGCTCACTGGTTTTTTTCTTTATATCGGAATTATCCCGTTCATCTTTTCTATTATATTTGAATGGTCAAGCCTATTTCAATTTTCTGGAGAGACCAGTTTACAAGATTATGTTTTCAACAATCTTAAAGCTGGTTATGCATTGATGTATTGGAAAGCGGTTCTTTTTGCCCTCCCTCTTTTTGTGATTGTGATTTTGACGCAAATGACAATGTCAGGTGTCATCAACTGGTCATCCTCAGCTCTTAACTTAAAAGCAAGTCGGATTAATCCTTTCAGTGGTCTCAAGAGAATGTTTTCCATGAAAGCGTTGGTAGAAATGTTGAAGGCCATCGGAAAGGTGATATTTTTACTTGGAGCCGCAGTATTTGTAATGTTCACACAGATGGACAAATTATTGACTGCGCCCGCAACACATTTAGTTGGCGGAATTAGCCGATTAGGAGATGTATTTCTTCTTCTTATAATAGCATTTTTACTTATCCTTGCCGTGATGGCAATGTTGGACGTCTCTTGGCAGTTCTACCAGCATAACAAAAAACTAAAAATGACGCTTCAAGAAGTAAAAGACGAAAGCAAGCAAACAGATGGGTCGCCCGAAGTTAAGGCTAAGATAAGACGCATGCAAATGACAGCTGGCAGCCGAGCTAAACAACGCCGTGAGGCTATGGAGAACGTCCCCTCTGCAACGGCAATCATTACCAATCCGACACACTTTGCTGTAGCATTAAAATATGAAGTAGGTACAGCCGGCGCACCAATAATCCTCGCTATGGGGCGTGGTTATCAAGCCCAAGAAATAATTAGTATTGGGAAAGACGCTGGCGTAACTGTGTTCCAAAACGAGCTTTTGGCTCGGGCGTTATTTTTTGCTGGACAGATTGGAGAGGAAATACCAACGCCTCTCTTTACAGCCGTTGCAGCCATTCTTGGTTTCATTTACCGTTTGAACAAGGGTGACGCAGTGGATGAACCCGACGTTGAGCTCCCAGCAGATATGCTTTTTGACGAAAATGGGAAGTCAATTTCATGAAAAAACTGACCTATCAAAGAAGATTTCATCGCAGTAAAGGGGAAATGATAAGTACCTGCTGTTTCTTTATTGTAGGCGTATTTTTTCTAGGCGAAGCTAATCTTCTTCGTTCAGAGGGTGTTTTTTTGCAGTCGTTTCTTATTGGCGTGTGCGCTATACTCTGTATTTCTGCGGGCTTTCGCTTTCAGCTGCATAACATCTGGCAGCACCTGAAGCAGACGCGGAAATGAGTGGGCACGACCATAAGCCACGGATGGTCTGCGGGAATTGCCGCTTCCTTGGGGTAACGTATCAGCCCCATCAACCCTGGAAGTGCATGCGCTTTGGCTTCAAATCCAAGGAGATCCCTGCAAGTGTTGTTTTTCGAGAGACTGGCACGGAATGTGCACTCTATGAACCAAGAACTCAGCTCCCGCGAGGATAAATTTTAGGACAACAATAATGGCTCCACGTTCGCCAAAAACTGAAGACAGACCGGACCTAGACGAAAGCATCCAAATCGCGTTGGATGCTGCTGAGTCATCTATGGACGTCACTGCAGAATTTGAACGCATTTCTGCTCAATTCATGGACACGTCCAAAAAAACACAGCAGCTTGAAAAAGTGTCGCGTACCGGTTTGATCGTTGGTTGTGCGGTTGCAGTCATAAGCGTTACGATAATGGGTTTGATCTGGCAGCGGTCGTCTTCAGGTTTGGAACGGTTGGCGGCCACAAACACCGAATTGCTTGTGATACTGACAGAGAACGTATCAACCATGGATCAGACACTTGGCCCCGTCATGGAGAGTCTGCGCCAAGATTATGCCGGGCTGCAGGCAGAAGTTTCTGCTATGTCCGAAAAATTTTCGGGTTTAGAGCAGGTCATAACGGACATCGCAACTATTTCTGAGACTGTAGGATTGCTAGACACTCTTGAAGATGCACAAACCCGTGCGGAGGCGATTAAAACAGAACTCGGCGACCGAATTGCAACTCTGAATGGAGAGCTAGCCTTGAATGTGTCAGCGGCGGTGCAGGACACTTTGTCTGGACAGGCAGACGCGTATAATAAGCTGATAACTGAGATGTCTGCGGTGATGAACGGGCTTGGTACATCAGATAATCCGCAAGATTTTACCCAAATACAGGCAAGCATGAATGACAGGTTCAAAGAGTTGAATGAAAGGATCGGCATGATCCAGACCTCGACACCAACTGTGCGTGCACCTAGGCCACAACCCAAGCAGCAACCGGACGTTATAAAGTTTCCATGACAGCTGACGTCGAAAACCAAGCGGTGGGTGTTGTTGAACACCTACCCTCTGGTCCGTTAAAATTGACCGATACGAAGGGCACCCATCTTCAGGTAGAGTATCAGCTAGCCGCTGACGATGTGATCGTTGCGGTTAACGGCAAGCCCTGGACACAGCTCAGCTCCGTTCGGGACACGATCAAGAACGCTCTAGATTTTGGCAGGCGGCCAGTCCTAGTGACGGTGTCCCGAGACGGCAAGATTTTTTCGGTATTCCTTTCAAACCCTATCGAGAGTGGTTCAAAGGTGTTGTTGGACGAGGAGGCAGAACCCTTTCAGAATGTCACTCCAGCCATTTCTATCCAAGACATTCGAATGCTGAGCAACTACACGATCGTCGCTAATCAGGAAAATTCAGCGGATGTTCTTGAAATGAGAAAAACGTTCGGTGCCATGGCGTTCTCTCCGTTTTGGCTCATCGCACGACGCCTTTGGGAACCTCTGATAGCTTTAGTTTGCGCCACCCTTACAGCGTTTGCAGTAAACACCATCTTTGGGACCGTGGTTTATCTCGCCATGTGTGTCTACATTGGCCGCCGGCAAATCCAACTCTCGCTCACCTCTATGATGCGGGATGGTTTGTACAAAAAGATGGTCCTTGCCGCTCGAGATGAATTGGAAGCGCAGAACGTCGCACACAACTTTCATGAGCATCTGAGATTCAAATTTTCAAACCAAGAGATGGCTGTCGGCGTCAAACTTGAGGTGGAAATCATTTGATACTGGCTTTTCATGCGCACGAAAAATGCTGGAAGTAGCATGTCCAACACAAAGACTAAATCTAACAAAACCCATGTCAGAACGACCTGCCATCGCTGTATGGCAATACGCATATTCTTGGCGGCTACGGTTGGCGTTGGTTTATTACAAGTTTTTGCTCCACAAACCTTTCAGTTTGTCAAAGGGTTCAGCCCCATGACATTGGCCATCCTTTTCGTTGGTGGCTTCGGCCTCTTGGCTATCCTTAAATCTGTTGGAGATCACTACTCAGATCATTCAGATGACAGCAATAATCTAGAGTAAGGCTCAAGTGGCGATCGTCTGGTATGGTATCCGATTTCATCAATTCCGTCAGATCAAAGTTCTTCCTACTGCTAGTGGTGGTGGTCGCCGTCGAGATTGGTCAAACGATGACCTGCTGCACATTGCACCGGCGTTGTTGAACAGTCTGACCGATCAAAATTCAGGGTAATAAGGGGCCACAGTGGAAACCTCTCAGCCTTGAAAGATATAGGTGTCATAATTTTGACATTGGGTAAAAAATGATATTTAATAATAGCTGCAACAACCGAATGTAAAATAATGATATCTTACTCGATGAATGTGCAACTTGCGCAAAAACAGTCACTTGTTTTCACGCCACAACTGCAGCAGGCAATCAAACTGCTTCTTCTTACAAATATAGATTTGTCAAGCTACGCTGAGAAAATGGCGGAGGAAAACCCGTTCTTAGAAGTCGAACTGCCGTCACGGGGAAGTGTTGAGAGCCGAAACTCGATTACCTCGATGCCATCTACCAGTCCTCAGTCTGACTTCGACCCCGTCAGCTTGTTGGTGGACACCTCTGGGGCAAGCTTCGGTGCACGTCTGTTTCAGCAAGTCGAAGAAACTCTTAAGAACCCGTTTGAACGTAAGATTGGTTACGCCATCGCAAGCCATGTTGAGCCATCGGGTTGGCTGTCACTATCCACATGTGCCCTGGCTGAAAGCCTTGGTGTAGACGAAAAATTTGTTGAGCAAGCTTTGACAAAGTTGCAAAGCGCAGAGCCCTCGGGATTATTCGCCCGTAATCTTGCTGAATGCCTGAGGCTTCAGATCTCCACCTCTGACTATGATTACGCTAAGATGACTATCATTATTGATAACCTGCCGCTGGTTGCGCGTGGCGCGCTGACAGCGCTACGGCGCAAAACTGGCTGCCATGCGGATGACATACGACGCTTGTTGCAGAGGTTGCGGTCACTTGACCCAAAACCGGGCCTCGCTTTGTTCAATGGCATTGCACCACCCGTTCGGCAGCCCGATATCATCACTGGAAAAACGCTCGACGGGGAGTGGTTTGTCGAAATGAACCAGGCCACCCTTCCAATCATCAAAGTGGATGAAGTCACGGGGCACAAAGTTCGGAAGTTAGTCAACGCACCTCAAGATCAGGCATTCGTGCGCGATACGTTGGGAAATGCGCGCTGGCTAAGCCGCGCCATTGCACAACGCAATGAGACAAGCATCAAGATCGCTGCTGAAATTGTACGCATCCAAAAACCTTTTCTAGAGCATGGAATACAGCACATGCGCCCGCTCAAGCTGAAGACCGTCGCCGATGCCGTCGGTGTGCACGAAAGTACAATCAGCCGCGTCACCTCTTCGCTGATGATGCAAACCCCACAGGGCACGTATCCACTCAAAATCTTCTTTAGTACCGCCATCGAACTAGGAGGCCATGACGAAGGTGTTTCTGCACGTGTGGTGCGCGAAAAGATCCGCAGCCTTGTAGGTGCAGAAGTGCCGGGCAAACCCCTGAGTGACGAAACCATTGTACAAGAACTGAACAGGGCGGGCTTAAACATTGCCCGGCGCACCATTGCCAAGTACCGTAAGCTGGACAAAATCCCTTCATCGTTTCAGCGCCGCCGTAACTATCAATTGCAGGGCATTATATAAGGCTGCAGTCCTTTAGACTGTATACACCTCATATCTTGGGTTTATTTGGTCTGGGAGACCCTCAAAAGGGCTGTCAACAAAGCCTAAAAAGTCATCAATGATAAATTGCTTTGACTCGTCCTCAGCCTTGCGACCCACCCCGCTGGAGTCAACCGTTATGAGGGTGTGCCGGTCTACTGAGCAACCGCCCAAAGCTAGGCTTGCGGATCGCCGCGGGCTCAGCTTCAGCCTCGACCGTAGCCTTGCGCATTGAGGGTCCACTAATCTCAAAACGGAACGCCTGGTGCACAAGTCTGTCAAGAATGGCATCGGCGAGCGTCGGATCAGAAATGATGTCATACCATTGTTCGACAGGCAGCTGGCTTGTGATAACAGTAGACTTCCGCTCATAGCGCGCATCCACGATCTCCATCAGATCACGACGCTGAGTGGCCGTCATGAGATCTGGGCCCCAATCATCCAAAATCAACACTTCAGCACGTGCAATCCGCTTGAACAGACGATCGTAAATGTTATTAGCTTTTGCTGTCGCGAGTTCCGTAAACAGTTGCGGCATACGGAAGTAGAGAACACTGTTGTCCAATTTACAGGCTTCATGCCCTAACGCGCAAGCAAGAAAAGATTTTCCGACACCACAGGGTCCCGTCATCAAAACTGTGCGATGGCTTTTGATCCAACTTCCATCGCCCAAAGCTTCAAAAGCTGCGCGATCCAAAGTGCGCTCGGCGTTAAAATCAACAGTATCCATCGTTGCGTCCGGTTCTCGGAATTTAGCCATGCGCAACCGACTTTGCAGCCGCTTTGCATCTCTCATGGATTTTTCGCGAGCGACCATGTGACTGATCCATTGGCTCGGGTCCTGCGTTCCCTTCATATCCTGAGACAGGAGTTCAGCAAAAACATCTGCCATACCATCCAATTTAAGCGAACGGAGAGCTTCATAGGTAGCGTTTGTAGTCATCGTTATTTCCTTTCAGTGAAATGTTGCGGCCCACGAATATTGCCATGAGCAATCCCAGGCGAAGGGGCTTCTGAGATGGCCTCCGGTCTACTGGTCTCTTCATCTAAAATTGCGACAATGGACCAAAGCGTACAATCGCCTTGCTCCAACGCGAGCGCACAGGTTTTGTCAAGTATTTCAGGACCACAGGCCTGTGATAAGGTCATCATGTCCACCCAAACATGAGTTCCATCCTCATCGTCAGGCAACACATTCAGAATGTGCATCAGCGCATTATCGATATTTGGCCCCAGCGCACGCACCTCATCCAACGTCGTTGTGTTGTCAGGATCAGTGGAGGTTTCGATACCCTCAACGGCTTGCAGTTGATCATCCGATAGGATCACGGATGAATTTGCCACTGGCTCAAGCGGCAGAACCAGTTCGGGTGATTTGGAGGTTTCGATACCCTCAACGGCTTGCAGCTGATCATCCGATAAGATCACGGATGAATTTGCCACTGGCTCAAGCGGCAGAACCAGTTCGGGTGATTTGGAGGTGACGGGATCCGCACAGCGTGCACCGATCCTCTGGGACAGGCTCTTGATCCTGTCTCGTATGCTATCTTGGTGCATTTTTCTTTTTTTGCCGAACACATCACCACCAGCGGCAATGATATCTTTGTTGGTTTCAACCTCATTACGGGCTTGAGTCATGGTCATTTCAGGGAAGATACCCAGCTCAATCTCTCGGCGCTTCGCATTTATTATAATACGTTGAACCCATATGCGTTCACTATTGGCCTTCGCCTTCAGAAAAACGCCAGCAGTCCATCCTGATTGATCCAATTTTCGCTTGGAAAATTTCACTCTGGATCTAGACGGGTTTGCGGCAACACTGCCACGATTCAAATTATCAAGCATTTTAATTTAAAAACCTATTTTAAAGATTCAGGAAGACGACAGCCACACGCCCCTTGCTACTATTCAAACTCGATTTCGAGTTCGATCCGGCGGTTTTGTTCGCGCCCTTCTGCAGTGAAATTGTCTGAGATCGGTTTGGTTTCACCGAAACTGACTGCCGACATTTCACGCCCCAGCACAGGACTGATTGCCTCTATTTCCTGCACCACGCTTGCGGCACGCGCAGCGGCCAGGTCCCAGTTGTCACGATATAATGCACCAAAGGCGATCGGCACATTATCCGTATGACCGGCAACGATCACACGACTGCTAGGATCATTGGCAACGCTAGCCAACTCTTCAATGATGGTTTGTGCCTGCTCGGTCAGCACGGCAGAGCCTGAAGGGAAGGCACCACCGGTCCCTAGATTTACAAATACTTTGCCATCCCGCTGTTCTACAGTAACCAGACCCTGCTCCATCTCATCCCGAAGGTTTGCGCGTAGCTGGTCTTCTGCTTCGCGTGCCTTCTCGGTAGCCCGCGCCATCTTTGTGAGAGCCTCATCGACCGTGGCCCCGCCGCTCGCCTGTTGCTGACGCTGGATTTCTGACACCATGGAAATCAGATCATTCAATGTTTCATCCAGACCTCCAAAGAGCACTTCTTGCTCCGCTTTGCCGGTCGCAAGACCGGCGATCTCCAGCGCCTGGCCTACGCGCTGAAACTTTTCGATCAGTTCTTGGGGGGAGGCATCCGTTGCATTCATATCAACTACAACTTTACCATCTACGATCTCAGCTTCAATATTCACCGCATTTCCGATCTGCTCTAGCGCTGCGGCGAGCTTTTCGGCATCGGACATGTTTTCGTTTTCAGCAATGTTATTAGCGTCATCACCACCCAAGCCCTCTTTATCAGTCTCACCCTCCAGTGATTTATCTTCTCCATTCTTATCCCGGTTGTCGGACGGAACTTTCAGTTCAGGCTCACGAATTTCGGTGGTTTCTTGCGTCAATTCTTCTGTGACCGAAGGAGATGGTGAGGGGCTGAAATTCATATCCAGAACTGTCGTTCCTTTCGGCTGCTCAACCACCGGCACAATGCGCTGTACCCCGAAGGAATCCTTCAATGACCCCTGGATCTGCTTGAACTTTGGGACGTTCATTTCCGCGAAGGACAGAATTAAAACGAAAAACGCCATCAGTAGGGTTGCAAGGTCAGCGAATGTCGCCATCCAAGCAGGTGCCCCCACAGGGGGGCACTTAGGACATTCTTCGTCCTCTTCTTCTTCTTCTGCTGCTACTTCTTCAGCCATCAATTAAGCCTTCCCGGTCCGCAGGGGTCATGCGGCGTCTAATTTAGCTTGCATCTTAGGAGGCAGCTTTGAAGCCATCTGATCCTGAATGTTACGCGGGGATTCGCCGCGTGCAATATTTCGAAGACCCAAGATGACCATTTCGCGATAAACGACCTCATAGGACGTATAGCCCTCTAGCTTGGTCAACATGGGACTAAATAATACGTTGGCCACGATCGCACCATACATTGTCGTCAAAAGCGCAACAGCCATCGCAGGACCAATTGCCGCCGGGTCACTCATGTTACCCAACATCAGAACAAGACCAATCAGCGTTCCGATCATGCCCATTGCAGGCGCTAGGTCAATCCAAGCCTTGATCACATTCTGGTTGGCCTCATGCCGAGATCTCATGGATTTGAGTTCAGAGTTTAATTGCTGCACCAGCTTGGTTTCATCAGCGCCATCAACCAAAAGCTGCATGCCTTTTTTGAAAAAGTTGTCTGGCACTTCCTGACCTTCCAGCGCCATCATTCCATCCTTGCGCGCGACAGCCGCCAGTTCGACCATTCGCTCGATCAGGACGTGCATTTTTTTGACAGGTGGAAGAAATGCCTTTCCCATGGCACTAAAACTGGAAATAAATGTCGCCATAGGCGTTGTATACATGCACGCGAAAAATGTGCCGCCGATCACGATCAAGATCGATGGAATATCTACAAACGGCCCCAGACCACCGCCCACGATCATGGCTCCGGCAATCATTGCAGCTGTGCCTATTAGTCCAATAAGGGAAGCAATATCCATGGCAGCATCTCCTGTTACAAGGGTTGAAATTTAATTAATGCAAGGAAAGTGCCAATCGACGTAAAAAGGGCACCAGAATGCTATGTAAAGGAAGCGGCATGAAACTCGTCTTGACACTAATTTTGAGTCTGATCGTCACTGGGTACGGAGTGCGACCAGCCAAAGCGCAGGAAATCACGGTCTTTGTGCCCAAAGGGCCAATCGTCGTTGATGTGATGGCGGGATTGAATTGGATGAGATGCAGCATCGGGCAGGTCTGGGAAAATGGAAAATGCGACGGGACACCAATCTTGGTACCCTTTGCTGTCACCGAAACAATAATCGCTAGAACCACAAGCAGCATGGGCGATGGTTGGCGCCTGCCAACCCGCGACGAACTGCAACGTTTGGTCGTGGATCAGACAAACCCACCCATGATAAATCAGGATATTTTCTCAGAGACACATCCCGGAATCTATTGGAGCGCCGATCAAAACTGGTTATTGCCTAACAACTTTTGGGTCGTTAATTTTTTTACGGGCCACAACTATGGGCGCGCACGGCGAAATCAAAATTTCGCGGTACGATTGGTACAGGAACGATGATCAGATCGCGTCTTCAAACGATACATGGACCTCCAGTATATCTGCCAAAACTTTTAGCTCATTGATGTTTCTCACAGACCAGTCCTCAGGTGCACAGAGAGATGTGCCAGCTCTACTTCTGAACGTAAACACCCGAAATTTTGATAAAATTTCCTTGCTACTCGTTGGTGCTTTAACCGGGCTTAGCGGATCAAAAAAAAGACCTTTCATGCGACGCCGGCGCCCAGCCTGATCAAACATAACCGAGTTGTAGACAAACTGATAACAGTGATCCAGCGCGTCCTCATCTTCGATTTCAGCGAGAAAAAACAGCATATCCTCTGCCGTGCCGTATAATTTCTCGGGCTTACAATCAGGATATTTCTTAGTCAGATCTCTGGACATGCGATTTGCGAATGCTTCAATGGGCAAATCTCCCAATACGTAACGCACTGCAATTTTGGCACAAACCACACTCAAAACCCAATCAGGGGCGTACAACATCTGAGATCTTTCTTATAATTTCTTCAGGAATTGCCGCTTAAAATCCAAGTTTACAAAGCTCTAATTCTACACGAAAATCTCAATAACTCATCCGCTGTGATAAAGCCTACTACTTTTTGATCGTCCTTAACAACCGCACTCACCCAGTCTTTTTCAGCAAACATGGCTCGAATAGTCTCGATAGAGTCTGATGTGGCAATGTCGATTACTTGATCAGTGAACACAGCCATAAGCCGCATCAACTTCCTATTACTATCAGTCATTTCGGAAATCTTAGCATATGCTACTTGCAGCGCATCAACACATGCAATGAATGTCCCATCGTCATCTACCACAGGCATGTGACGAAAGTGTTTCTCGATCATCAGCAACAGGGTGTCGGTGCAATATGTATCCTGCGTTGCCACCGACAACTCACGCTTCATCACCCGAGAGACAGGCCACTCCACAATCCCCCTCCCATCTTCAGCCAACGCGCGTATTATATCCCGCTCAGACAACAGCCCAATCAGCTTGCGCGCCTCATCAACCACAGCGAGCAGCCCCGACGTGCCCTTTGAAAACACTCTGATCGCAAAGGAAACACTGTCGGTTTCGGAGAGTGTTAGCTGCCCAACCATCCGCTCGTTATTGATAACGTCGCCAAGACGGGTATGCTTGCTTTCAACAATGTCAAGCGCTGTAAATGCCAAGGTCAAATCCTTTTGTTAAAAATTCTGTTACACTCTTGAATACGCAGAAAGAGCTGCCTGAACCTTACTACGCCTGCCGCGTGTCTCCCGAAGAATTTTCGCCAAAGCATCCTGAGCTTCAGCATGGCGCGCCTTGATCTGCCTAAATCGAGCCAATTCCGTGACATCCGGGACCATTGCTGCTTCCAGCAGCGCAGACAGGCATACAGAAAATTCCGCGTTGATACGATCTGCCGCATCAAAATCTCTATCTAAAACAGCTTTGTCCAAGAATGCCTGTACCACATCTAAGTAGGACAGCAGGTCCGACAAAGTTCTGGAATTTACAGGATTACTAAATTTGCTGCCATGCATCCAAGATTTCCGTCATTGAATAATAAGCCTGATCAATCCGAGAAGTTTCATCTCCGCGCATCAGCTTGAGCGCTTGTTGCCGAGTATACTCATACAGTTGGAACAAATTTGTGGATATATCTCCACCCCGTTCAAAATCGAGGCTGGACTGTAGCACATAAACTGACATCAAAACACGCGCTGTATGAGTATTGAAAGGCTCTGATCCGCGTTCGGCTCCATGGGACAGAGCCCCCAAACTACGGGTCAGATACTCCAGAGTGGCTTTGATCAGATGATGACTGTTATCCACATCGAAGGCAGGGTTCTTTTGCTGTCGCTGATAAACTTCCGCCGGACTTAACATTGACATGAAATCTCCATTAATTACTACAATGCATTCTCATTAAGAAACGACTGCCTTACAGCATTGTTTAAATTATTTTCCAACTTTCTCTTCAAACCCGTCACCTAAGAGGACGAAAGTGTCTTTAAGAAATTGCTCCACTGACAAGGCGTCAACAAGCATCAGACCATCAGTAATCTTATTAGATTCGTTGACTCCAACCAGCGTGACATGAGCCTCGGCCAATGCCCCCAAGCCCTCTGCGTCAATCCCACCGATATTCATGTGAGTCAGGATTGTCGCCGGTGATAGCCCTTCAAACAAATGGCTGTATTGCTTGATTGCAGACACTGACCACGTGCCCGGAATAACCATGACAGGCGTCACACGACCATTGGAATTTTGCTCTGTTACCCACTCAAGTGCATCCACGATTGCGCTCGGTTCTGCGAAATCACAGTCTATGACATCGGCATGGGTAATCGAGATCTTGGTGTTCAGCGATAGGTGTCGAAACTCTGTGTTCAGCAGAGAGGCGTACCGTTCAAGTCGTGTGTCGTTGATGTACCCATCGTGCGCCAACTGAATAAACCGGGGGCGGGAGGCGGTGCTTTGCAAACGTTCAAAGGCCAATTGCGCGGCAATCGTTGTCTTGCCGCCGCCAGGCGGGCCAAAGACAAACAGCGTGCAGTCCTCATGGACAACCGAAATCTCTCCCTCGGTGGCAAGCCGCTGTGCCAACATTTTGCATGCATGATCCCGCTGCGCCTCTTGCGTATGAAGATCTGGAGCCACTGCACAAGCCAGCGCGATATCTTCTGGAAATCCATAGCTGAATATTGTCTTGCGCGGCAGATCAGGCAAAGCCGCGCCGCCTGCAGAGGGCAGGGATAATCCGGGCTGGGCATAGGCACCACCGATGACGCCATTCTGAAGAGGGTCACCATAGGGTGCCAGCGTTTGATGATCGCTCGGCACGCCCATGGGCTGCACCATGTCGGCAACAACTTGGGTGACCTGCGGTGCCGCAGATCGGGTTTGAGCGCCCTGCCCAGCCAAGGGACTACCCTCTGGTTCGGGGACCTGATCAAGACGTTGGCGGAACATCTTCTCAAACTGCGTGGCATCAATGATTTGCTCTGCATCAGAGATCGCAAGATCAGCCTGATCCACAGGATCGACAGTGCCCACGTGGCTAGACCCAAACTCTATATCAACTCTGGGCTCGACAACGCTGGACGATTGCGCACGAGCATCAGACATGGGTGCGGCCTGCAATGGGGCAGGCTGCTGCAAAGTGCGGCGCTGCTCTCGGGCGCGGCGCAGCGCCGCACCCAAGTCCACCGCCTCGGTTGGCAAAGATTGTGACTGCGGGTTTTCCCACACCGGCTGGCTAGCCACACCCACTTCCTTCACCGCCCGTACCTCTGTCACATCGCCAACTCGCTTGACGGACAGTATCATGGCGTCGTCACCCAACTCTCGGATAGCCTTTTCCATGGCAGTGTCGGTATCGGAGGCTCTGAAGACATATTCAGTCATAAACTTGGGCCCTTAGGGAATGTTGGATATAAGGCTTGAAATGGAAATCTGGTCATTGGTCGGATGGCGCTTCTGCTTCACCCGACACGGTAGCAACAACCTCCACCTTACGGCCATCGGGCAGTTCTGTGAACGACAGAACGGGGAAATCAGCAAGGTGTTGACGCAAAAAGGCGGAAAGCTTGCTGCGGATCTTGGGAGACACTACAAGGAAAGGCTTCTTATTTGCCTCTGTCTGCTCCTCGTTGATACGCACCAGTGATTGCACCATACGTTCGGCCAGACTGCTATCCAGAAGCAATTGGTCACCCTCCGATTGCTTCGCAGAATTGATAAGCAGATGTTCAAAGTTGCTGTCTAGTATAATTACCGGCAATGGGGCATTCAACGGTGTTGTTTGCTGGATCAGAAGACCTATAAGATGGGGTCTCAGCGCCTCAGCAGTTTCAGATACCCCCAAATTCTTACTGGCCATTTCCGAGAGTAGCTCCAAAATCCGACGCAGATCGCTGATCGGGATGCGCTCACGCAGAATCTGACGCAAGACGGCCGTCAAGTTATGTAGAGGCATCAGCTTTGGAACCACAGATTGCACCAACTGCGGCACGACCTCGGAAAGGTTATCAAGCAATTCCTGTACGTCATCCTGCCCAATTAGGTCAGCTGCGTGTTTATACAAAATTTGACTGAGATGCGTGGCAAGCACAGTCTCTGGTGCTATTATTATATATCCATTCGCTTCTGCCTCGAACTCTAGCTCAGGCGGTATCCATGTCGCATCAATCCCAAAAGTCGGCTCTTTGACGTCAATCCCCTTTACCTTAATCCGAGAGGTTCCGCTTGGCATCGCAAGTTTTTTATCAGGATATATCTTGTCCTCAGCGACAACTATCTGACCTACCTTGATCCGGTAGTCATTGGCTTCCATGCCAAGATCGTCACGCACCCGCACACCCGGAAAAACAAAGCCCAAGGCTTGCGACACCTCCTTGCGAACGGCGGTAATGCGTCTGGCCAGCGGGCCGCCATTGTCGTTGTCTATCAGTGACAGAAGAGGATAACTTAGTAGAAGGGTCACTGCCGAAAGGTCCGCAACATCCGTCACCTTTAGGCTATTCGGGTCACTATCCTCTACGGCTTTGGATTTGTCCTCGACCTCCTCTGCAGAGCCGTTCGTTTCCTGCTTGTAAAAAGCATACCCTGCGGCAGCCGCCGCCAAGGCCATGCCCCCGAACAACAGAGTTGGCATGCCGGGGACCAGACCGATAAGACCAAGAACGCCCGCGACCGGAAACCACGCACGGGACATAGCCACTTCGCTTTTAATATGCTCGGCCATGTCCTGACTGGACGAAACCCGCGTCACGATGATTGCGGTGGCAATCGACAGCAGCAGAGAGGGGATCTGCGCCACGAGCCCGTCCCCAATCGACAAAAGTACATAGAGCTGTGACGCTTCAGCAAGCGACAGATCATGTTGCAAAATCCCGATGGCGAGGCCACCGATGACATTGATCGCAAGGATCAGGATACCGGCAACGGCGTCCCCCTTCACAAACTTGGAAGCACCGTCCATCGCGCCGTGGAACTCTGCCTCCCGCGCGACATCCTCGCGGCGTTTAGTCGCTTCCTCTGCTGTCAGAACGCCCGCATTCAAATCTGCGTCAATCGCCATTTGTTTGCCCGGCATCGCGTCGAGGGTAAAGCGCGCAGATACCTCCGACACGCGCCCTGCGCCCTTTGTGATGACGACAAGGTTGATGATCACGAGAATCGCAAATACAAAAATACCGACAACAAAGTTTCCCGCGATGACAAAAGCTCCAAAGGCTTCAATCACCTGACCGGCAGCACCTGTTCCTGTATGTCCCTCGCTCAGCACGATCCGGGTGGAGGCCACATTCAACGCCAGCCGCAGGACGGTTGCCAACAGCAACAAGCTTGGAAAAGACGAAAAGTCCAAGGGCCGGTGAGTTTGCAAGGCCACCATTAAAATCAACAGGGACATCAAGATGTTGACCGTAAAAAATAGATCTAACAGAAGGACTGGAAGCGGCAGAACCATCATCGCAACCAGCATCAATATGCCGAGCGGCAAGGCCGCACCGCTCATGGCGCGTCCAAACCCACGCCTCTGGACTAATGGTTCTGACACACTCATATCGTCAAATACCCCAATACAGCCCATACCCTTACGGAAAGACTTCTCAAGTCATGAAAGGCAAGTCTTGTGCCATGGAAGAAAATCTACGGATATTTACCGGAATTGAGAGCAGTGGCACGACATATGCATGAACAGTTCAATCAGAGAACGTCCGGAGTACAGATACATGCGCATCACTACGATATCAGGATTGATGAAGTCTTTGGCAGCACTATCGGCCTTATTAGCTTTGGGAGCGTGCGATTTGCAAATGTCTACCAGCGGCGGTACCGCTGCCGTTCAAGACATTTCCTCAATTAAAGTTGCGCTCGACGCCGCAGATGTCGCAGTGCAAAAACAAACTGTACTCACTATCATCGGGACCGGCTATGGCACGATCTCTGCGCAACCTGCGCGCAACATTAACCAAAAGCGCCTGATGGCTATTCGCGTTGCGCGGCTGGACGCGATGCGTGAACTGACTGAACAAATCTACGGGTTGCGCATCAATTCACAGACGACGGTAATCGACGCGGTCCTTCAGAACGACACCACCCGTGCCTCTGTCGATGGAACGATCCGCGGCGCTCGAACTCTGCGCATCAATCCAGTAGGCAGCGACACCTATGAAGTGGTTGTGGAGCTGGACCGCGACATGGTCGCGCGCATCCTGGAAGCCGTACGATAACGATTGATGCAGGTTATGAAGCCATTCACAAAACAGCATACGAGCCGCGTTCTGATCGTTTTGGCGGCCACTGTGCTATTCTTGGTGACAGTAGCACCGGCAACTGCAGAAATGGTGCGGGTGGTTGGGCGCGCTGCCTATGTGGACGGCAATACAAGCTTAGCACAGCGCCACGCCCTTGAGGATGCTCTCTACCTTGCCGCCCTAGAAGGTGGTGCCGATGTGTCGGGGTTTTCCATAACCAACCAAGGGGTACTGACCGGTGACAGCATACTTCTACAGCCAACCTACAGGATCCTTGACTACTCGATCCTGAATAAAGGCCGCTCCGGCTCTCACTACGAAGTAACCATCGAGGCATATGTTGGTGCAGCCCCTGATCTGGGCTGCACGGTGCGCCCTATTGTCGATCTGGTCGTCTATCGCCCACAAGTCCACGCCACTCGAACGGCCCCGCTCTGGGCCCCTGAGGCGCTTGAAAGGGCACACGACCAAACACTGCGCAACCTTGAAGCCGTCAATACTGTGCAGATTACAAGCCGCGACATCTCCTTCGCACCAACACAAAGCGCCCAGTCCAATATTCCAAGTGGCTTCGATTACCAGGCATTGCTTAACGGAAAGTCGACAACGCCCATTCAAACAGGTACCGACCACGCACGCGGCTTACACCTGTCATGGCACGCCACAGCACCAGCGCTGGACGCCCACACCATGACCATAACCTTGAATGCGCAGATCATTGACCCAGCAGCCCCCACACGGGCCAGGCAGAAGTCGATATCCCAAACCGTGGCCATTTCGCCCAACACTCCTTGGCGTGCCTTCAATGTGCTGGCCCGCAAGGACACTCAAGCCATTACACAAATTATTGCCAAGCAGGCCGGCGATGAACTTGCCACGTGGTTGGGCAACTATGCCTGCGCGCCCCTAAAAAGCGTTTTGGTGGCATCTGGAAATGGTCGATTTCGAGTAGATTTGGGCACCCGAGACGGCCTTACACGGCAAAGCCTCGCCTTTGTCGAATATCATGGACAGCCCTGGACCGTTCTGCGCGTTCTTGAACTAACCGCCAGCAGTGCAATTGTCAGCCCGCTGAACCCGAGCCGCGCAGCACCACACCTGAATGGCGCGCCGGTACGATTTGAAATAGGAGGCTAGATACATATGCGTTTCACTCACCTCTTCACAGTGCTGATGCTGATGCAACTGTTACCAAATCCGACATTGGCACAGGAACCTTGGGTATCCCTCTACACCACTAACAGTCCTGAAAGCATGCAAGGCCAAGACGTGCAGCATGTTATTGCCCGGGGGGAGACACTTCTAGGGGTTCTCCGTTCTCGGTATGACGGCACAGCACATATGCAACAGCTAGTACGTCAGGTGGTGGCTGATAATCCAAGTGCCTTTCACGGAGGCAGCCCAGACCGCATGATTGCGGGTCAAACGCTCACCTTACCCGCAGCGCGCCATGGTCCCACGACCGCCGACGACATCTATTTATTTTAATGTGATGCGACAGATCCTAACACTTTTCCTCATCCTTGTGGGGATCAATGCCCAGGCCGAGACAACCACACGTGTTGTGACCGGGCTGGAAATGCAGGAGGCCATTATAGATCGCCTCTCCACGGCAGGCGAAGTGGCCGCCCCAAACGTACTACCTGAAAAGCAGTTTTATGCCTGTGATGCACCTCTGGAAGTCGAACCAGCATTTGGCGGCTGGCGTAGCGTGATAGTGAGGTGCCCTTCACCCGTGGAATGGGAAGTAACTGTGCGAGCGCAGGTCAAAGGTGCCGTAGCACTGCTTCCTGAAACATCGCAATCATATGCCACCCAGGCTATATTTTTAAGGCGCCCCTTGCGCAGCGGCGCTCGAATTCAAGCCGACGACGTTGAAACCCGGCAGATCGATCCTCTGGTTGCCAACAACATTTATACAGAGCCCGCAGACGTGATAGGGCGAGTTTTGTCACAGTCCATGACGACAAGAGTGCCCGTAATGCCCCGCCATTTGGAACGAGAGTGGGCCGTAAACGCCGATGACACAGTTTCAATCCAGATTGTCCGGGGCGGCATCGAAATCAAATCCTCCGGGATAGCATTGGAAGCAGGACAAATTGGTGATACTATACGAATTCTAAATGTGAGCAGTGGCAGTGAACTAATCGGTCGGATCGTGCAGGAAAAAAAAATCGAAATTATTTCTAAAGCACTGCAATGAAATGCCGTTACCTCCAATACAAGGAGAACATGAACAATGGTAGACGCAACACAAAATCTCACAGGAACGGTTGCAACTGTAAGTATTCCGGAGATTAACCCTATCCCAAAGGTGAGTTTGTCCCAAACAAGTACTGCCGATACGGCGAAACTTGGAACTTCGGCACCGGTTAACCCCATATCCTCGACGTCCAAGCTATCCGTTGAAGTGACGTCAGTCGCGGCCGAAGTCTTGGCTTCAATGCAAAATATGCCTCCGCCGATCGACATCGAAGCGGTGGACCAGATCAAGACAGCGATCAGCGAAAACAGTTACCCTGTAGATTTATCCAAGATCGCCGACGGGTTGGTGGCATCCTTTAAAGAAATGACCTGATGGTTGATCCGGATTTGAACGCTGCGATGGAAGAACTTGCTGCAGCAAGAGGTGATGCGCCTGCATACCTTGAAGCGTCAAAAAAGGTATTGGAACAAATGGAAAAACTTCGGAAGGATCCAGAAGAAGCTATTGGTGCGTCCACCGGTTCTTACACCAAACTCTTGCAAGAATTCATATTTTCATCTAGATGTGTCGAATTGCGCACACCATCCAGTATCACCCACAGCGCCGAAAATGGATCGTCAAAATATTGACATCACTTAGTGTAAATTATGACAACTGATCAGATCCTTATTTTTATCAATGGTTTCGAACCTTTTTTGGCGATCACAGCCCTAAACATCCTGCTGGCGATCTGGATTTTGGTTAGGATCAACCGGAACCATCGGAACATCACAGCAGTCAAAAACCTTTTAGCTGACATGCGTCGCCACGAAGTTACTATATTAAAGCCTGTCACCTCTTCAAACGAACATGAAGTGCAGTCGGGCCCTCAGGCACCAAAGCCCACAGAATTGAAGACAACAACAGACAACTCAGAAATTGATGGATTTCTCAAGGCGCTCCAAGAGGGCACCGATATAAACGAGGCAGCCAAACAATTCCACCTAACCGAGGATGAAGCCCGTGTCGCCGTGGTCAGTTATCGGACTGCAAGAGGATTAGAGGAAAAGAGCGACCCCATATTCTGATCCAGGAACATCTGGTGCGCCATATCCTGTGCCGACAGAATGATCCGAGCTTCCAGCTCTGTAGAAATCTCATCACGGGCCTCAATAGCCAGTTGCACACCCAAAGCGGCACCAATCAACGACCAGATGTAGGCTGTTTCCAGGTCTGGACGTTCAAGGATAGTTCGGTTGAATACCACAAATTGCATGATCGCTTCACGATCTCCTCGAGACAGGCGACCGCGCAGGCGCGTGTCGATGCGGGATGCGATGTCTGCCTGCGTTGCTGGCAAAACCTTGTCAATCAAGCTGTCCGCAATCTCCGGCGCGCGCGTCACACCGCCAAGCTGCGCCAACCAAGCCCATTCTAGCGCCCGCACAAAGTTCTGCGGCAAACCCTTGCCAGCACGTAGCAAGACGGCAAGGTTGAACTGCGCCTCATGGTCATCTTGCTCGGCGAGCATAAGAAAGAGCTCATTAGCTCGAAAAAAATCTCCTGCCGTCACCGCCTGAACAGCCGCACGGAACGGATCACTGGACGCCGGCACAGCTTCCCTTGCCAGCAAGGGCTGCGCCAGTGTCAATACCAGAACACCCGCCAAGCCCCATGAGGGCAGAGGGCAACAACATTTAATGCGCAAGTAAGAATATATCATGACGATTATTAATCCTCTTTTGAAGAAAACTAGAATGGCTACCAACAGGCAACAATCCTTCCGATACAGATTGTTTTATCTAGAGGTCTAAAATCACCACCCACTAGGCCGTTACACTAGTTAGGCCGTTTGAGAGCAGACTACGCATCACTGGGTTGAAAGAAAGGTCGTAATGACCAAACTTCTTAAAAAAAATATGGAGAGATTCAATGGGACTATCAATTGCGACAAACACAGGCGCTCTTATGGCATCGGCTGCCGCGTCCAGTGTAAACAAGGACATGGAAACATCGATGGAGCGCCTGTCGACAGGCAAGCGCATCAATTCTGCTTCTGACGATGCGGCTGGCGTCGCAATCGCATCACGTTTGACATCAGAAATCAGAGGCACCAACCAAGCTATCCGCAACGCACAGGACGGCCAGGCGCTGATCGACACAGCTGAGGGCTCACACAGCGAAGTCGAAAACATCCTGCAGCGTATGCGCGAACTAGCCGTACAGGCCGCGAGTGACACGAACGATACTGCCGATCGCACAAATCTTCAGGTCGAATTTGATGCACTCCTAGAAGAAGTTGATCGTATTTCTGCCGTGACTACGTGGGCTGGTCAGACATTGTTAGATGGATCCGGTGGCTCAGCTGGTGCGTTCACGTTCCAAATTGGTGCTGGTACATCTTCCAGTGACACGCTCACTGTGACAATTAAAAGCCTCGGAAGTTCTGGCAGCGTTGTAACGGCTGGAAGCTCACTATCACTCGCCAGCAACGGTAGTGCTGCTACTGCAATTACCGCGATCGATACTTCGATTGCAAACCTAAACGCCCAACGTGCAGAATTGGGTTCAGCCTCAAACCGGCTAGATAACACAGTGGCAAACCTCACTAATGTTGCGATAAATCTCGAAGGTGGCAGAGGTCGGATTGAGGACGCAGATTTCGCGTCAGAGAGTACTTCGCTTGCCAAGTCACAGATTTTGCAGCAAGCATCCACCGCAATGCTAGCACAGGCTAATGCGTCGAAGCAGAACGTGCTAAGCCTGCTACAAGGATAAAAGTTAACTAATTGAGGCCGACATCAACGTCGGCCTCAATTCTAATACGGAGTTTTACAATGAAAAGGGTTATTACATACGGGACCTTCGACGTTTTCCACTATGGTCACTTAAGAATTCTCGAAAGAGCCCGGCAGATGGGAGACGAGCTTTACGTTGGCGTTTCAACAGACTTGTTTAATTATGAAAAAGGGAAGCTTGCTTTTGAGAGTTTCCCTACTCGTAGAAAAAAAGTATTTGGTACAAACTTAGTAAATCAAGTTTTTGCAGAAAATTCAATGTCTCAAAAGTGCTCGGATATAGCTCGATTAAAAATAAACATACTAGTAATGGGTGACGATTGGAAAGGTGCGTTTGATTATCTACATGACATTTGCGAGGTACGCTACTTGATGCGGACGCCCAATGTATCAAGCACCATGATTCGCAACGCAATGAAAAGCTCACAAATGGGCCAGAGCTTAAAATGATTGCTGAAAAAATCAACTATCATCAATTGCATATCACTGAAGAAGATGTCGATAGATTGAGGGCATTGTCAGATCAGTCAATGAATTTTTCAAATATGGCTGATGACGACTACTTTTCAAAGCCAGAAAATGTTTATAAACTAGCATTTATTTTAGGTATTAGAAGTGATGCAGCGCAATTACTAAAAATATGGCAGAATCTTTCTGAAACATCAATCGTGCGTGATGCGATAGAGTTTGAGATACGCCTTTTAATAGGTCCCAGGATAAATATTGAAGAAATTCCTGTCTATGCGGCAAAAGTTTCTAAGTTTACAAATCTCCTTTCAGATAAAATAGATTTAACTAATGCACTTCATATTGATGAAGGCACTGAATTTCTAATTGCCCTCAGACTAATTATTAGTGCTGGGAGTAAGGGTGAAAGCAAACTGGTTAAACATATTTTAAATGCTTTATCTCCTGAATGTGTGATTATAACTGTGGAATTTGTTACAAATCTAGTAACTTTTTGTGCACAAAATTTGCATCGTATGCGACCAACAGCTTCTCGAAAACCATGGATTGAACTGTGCAATACACTTGATAAACTAGCATATCGTAAGTGTCCAGATGCAGTCAATGCCCTTCGCCTTGCAAACGCGGCGATAATGACACGTGATGGAAAGCATTTGAATGCTTTGAAACTAGTGAAAAGCGCCGGTGGAGATAATAAACGGTTTGCTTCTTCCTTAAACATGGCTGAACAGCTCAGTAAAGGCAATTTTAAGCTTGCAAATGTATTTGCGGATCAAATCATTCTCAAAACGCGGCTAGAACAAAATAAAGGTGAATTTAACCGTGTTACGGCGGAGCAATCCTTGTGTGCGCTCAATACAATACTCCAAGATGCAGGAGTTAGCAATTTTATCATTTCAGGAACTCTTCTTGGTTGCATTCGTGATGGGCGCATTTTTGAACATGATAAAGATTTTGATATTGGAGTAATTGGCTGGGAAAGTCAATTTGATGTTGCAGCCGCTTTATTGAAAAGTGGCCGTTTTACGTTTGACCCGCGAAATCTGCGTGGACACCGGCTATTTTTACTACCCGTGTTTGATCTTAAAACTGGCTATGATTGTGACATTTTTTTCTTCCACGATAAAGGAGATCATTATCTTCACGGTATTGACGTTGACCAAGGTTTTACGATCAACTTTAAATTTTCTAAATTTGAATTAATTGAGCATAAGTTTTTAGGGGATACTTTTCTAATCCCGGATCAATATGATAAAATGTTAAGTGAAAACTATGGTGATGATTGGCGCACACCTGATCCAAAGTACTTTGTTTTGCTTGAATCTCCAGCTTTACTTGAAAAGTTGGGGCCTAAATATTCTTTTTGTATTCGCAGCCAAATGTTAATGCTGCTTGAGCGTGGAGCCTCATCTGAGAAGGCGAAAGAGCTTTTACGACGTGTTAAAATGATCGCGCAACCAGAAGATTTACCAAGTGAAAAAATTCAGAATCATTTTATTCAGCAATTTTTAAATATGAATTATTAAAAAATGAACAAAAATTTCCATACTAACAATATTTCTTTATATGAACATCTTGCGAATAAAGAGCCGTCGACTGATGTAATTACCAACTGTTTGCTATTAATTTCAACGCCTAGATCTGGTTCAACATATTTTTCTTCAGTTTTAAATGCTTCTAAACAACTTGGCATTACTAATGAGTGGTTTAACCCTCAACAAATTATGGCTTTTTGCGATTTTTTTGGAATTAAACAGGATCAATTTGATCTTCAGGAATATGTTAAATTTATTGTTTCTCGAAGCTCTTCACAAGGCTGGTTTTCGTGCAAGATGCATATCAATCATTGGCTCTACTGGTCCGAGAGAGGCGTAGATTTGATGGATATGCAATGGAACCATGTTTTTTACCTGAAGAGAAAAAATAAAATAAAACAGGCTGTATCGTTGGCAAGGGCGAGGAAAACTAATGCCTGGAGAGCTTACGACTCGCCTATGGCTGAGGATACATCAACCTTTACAGACATACTTGAAAGTCTTTCTTGGCTTTATGAACATGAAAAAATATATGAAAATCACCTGCAATCATATTGTTCAAGATCTTTTGTGTATGAGGATTTTGCCTTTGAAAACTCCCAAGACATTTTCAAAGAGTTTTCACGCATCGTCGGCACAACATGTAAGCCTAATCCACTGAACAATACGAAGCGGCAGGAGAGCATCAACCCAAAAAACTGCAAAGTTAATCACTTTATAGATTGGTTAAGCCAGTGAATTTGCATTTATTGTGGCCTTGCACAGGTTTGTGGACACGTAGTATGAAGACGAGGATGCTGTGAAAGTACTTGGTCAAATTATGCTGGTGGTGTTCGGGGTCGTACTTGCCTATCTGCTCTACGCGTTCTGGCCCGAAATCCGCCACGCCACACGCACGGGCGGTCCACAGCATATTACCGCTGAGGTTCAGCTAATCAATCGCTGCGGAATGCCAGATGCAAATTTTGTTGTGCTGAATTTGAAGACGCGGCGCAGTGCTCCTTTTTCTAACGGCCTGGCTCGAATTAATGTGATGGAAGGCGACTATCTGGAACTGCAACTGAGCGCCCGTTACTCCACAGATGTCACATTCAACAGTGTCCAGCAGCGTGCCTCACGCAGTATGAAAGTGACCGCAGATTGTGGTGTGAGCGAACGCATTCAAGGCACAATGGACAGTATGCGCAACGAGTTTGGGAACTAATTTGTGCAAAAAGCGGATTGTTGCAACCGCGGATCTATGAATGAAAACTTCACGTCTTTTGCCTCGCGAAGAAGGCTGTGGCCTTTTTTAGGACTTCCCTCTCCTCCTTGAGAATACGGTTCTCCCGACGCAACTTCTCATTCTCGAGCAGAAGCTCAGCATCCGCAACACTGGCCGTCTCCGCGCTACCAAATTGCTTGATCCATTTGTTCAGCGTTGAAAGCCCAACTCCTAAATCCACCGAAACCTCACGTCGCGTCAGGCCACTGGTCAGCGCTATACGCACCGCATCTTGCCTGAATTCATCACTCTTGCTCTTAGACATCTCTTTATCTCCTTTAAGACTAATATTGCTCTCAAAGGACCGGAATTAAACCGTGACAGGTCCACTTGATGTTTGAATCCAAGCCCTGCCAGAAAAATGGCCCGAGTTCCGCAATACCGTCACCGACAACTTCCGCGTCGTATCACTCAAGGAATACAAAGTGATTTGAGGGTAAACCCTCAGGTCAATTCAGGCCCAGGAGCATACCTATAAAAATGGCTTCACATAATATTAAAAACCAGGATCACCTATGTCTCAAAAATATTTATCGCGTGAGCTTTTCGATCATATCTGAATAGGCCTGGAGAATTCGGGATGACCCTGAAAATTGTTGTTGTGCGCGTATTAGGCTTGTTAATTCGGTTGTCAGGTTAACATTCGAAGCCTCCAGCTTCCCAACCTGAACACTGCCAAATCCCTCTGAGCCAGCGATACCAAAACTTGGAGCTCCTGAGGCCTGGGACGCCTGAAAACTCCCCAGGCCAAGCTGTTGCAAGGATGATGCATTTGCAAAAGTCGCAACAGCGAGCTGGCCAGCCACTTTTGGGCCTTGTTCGCCATAGGTCGCCTCGATGAGGCCGTCAGAGCCGACTTCGATAGATGTCAATTTAGTGTCCGTTTCATTTACGAACGGGATTACAATCTTTTGCAAGGTAGTCCCACCGATTCCATCAAACCCATAAACAATATCATTTGTTGAAGACCGTAAGACGCCACTTTCATCAAGTGCAAATTCACCGTCTCGCGTGAAGTTCAAAGCCTCGGATAACGTCCCATCACTGTTAGGCGTTGTCGTTACAAACATGCCGCTACCAGCCAAAGCCATGTTCAGAACACCGTCACGCTCCATTAAGGCACCCTGCTTAGTATTTTGCCGAGTTTGTTCGACAATACTGCCAACACCAGTTGATGTCCGTGACACTGTTTCAGCACTAGCCCCGCTGTAAAGGTCTGAGAAGCTCGCGCTGCTCTTGCGAAAAGCTGTGGTGCTTGCGTTTGCCACGTTATTCGACACAACAGAAATTTCGAACATGGACGTCGACATACCTGAAAGAATGGTCCCAAACATCTAAAAACTCCTCTGTTTAGATTCAAAGTGCAGATTTCATGCCAAGGTTTGGAGAGTAGGGAAACTATGGTAACTCCCAAGCACCCCAGCGGATATCGGGTTTTGGGTTGCCCTTTCGACGTTAGAGCCGAGCGATGATCTGTTGTGGTGATAGGACGAGTGTTTCGAGGATATTGCCCCCGTGTTTTCTGACCGTCGAGATGACGGATCTGATGTCAGCGAAGACCTGCGCGCCCTCGAGGGTGCGGAAAGCTCCCGAGATCTTCATGCGCAACTTCATCATGCGCAGGTCCCGTTCGGCCTGATTATTGGTGAAGGGTAAGCATCAAGGGAACCCCCTCTTTTTTGGCCAGATTTGATCTGTGAGTATTGCGCGAAGCTTGCATTTGGCAGGCGCAATGAGATGGGATTTGAAAATGGGTGACGGGCAGCGAGGACGTGGTTCCAAATACGCTGATGATTTCAAGGGTCTACTGGTGGCGGAAAGCCGGGCCGATGGCGTAACGGTGCCGATGGTATCAGTACGACACGGGGTTCCGACGAGCCGGATTTATTCCTGGCGGAGCGATCCGCAGTTTCAATCTAGTGTGCCTGAGGCCGCCGCGTTTACACCTATTGAGATTTCCACTGGGGATGAGCTTGAGCCATCTCAGAACGACATTCCGTCATCCGCTCGCATAGAGATCACACTCGAGAACGGGCGCAAGTTGAGCCTCATCGGCGGGGTTGATGCCGGTTTTGTGTTGGAATTGGCGCGAGGGCTTGCGGCATGATCCCTTTTCTGGCGGATGCAAAGATCTGGCTTGCGGCCGGGGTGACGGATATGCGGCGCGGTTTTAACGGGCTAGCGGCCCAGACAGAGCAGGTTCTGGCGGGAGATCCATACTCCGGTCATCTGTTTTTGTTCCGTGGTCGGCGCGGCGATCAGATCAAAGTCATTTGGTGGGACGGACAAGGGGCCTGTCTGTTTACTAAGCGCCTTGAGCGCGGACGCTTTGTGTGGCCCGCCGCTAAGGATGGAAAGATCAGCTTAAGCCGGGCGCAGCTTGCGATGCTGATGGAAGGCATAGACTGGCGCATGCCACAAAAGACGTGGCGGCCCGCCATGGTCGGGTGAGGTCATGTTTTGTTGGTGTTTTTGACGTTTTAGGATTCACATAACATGTCCAATTTGGTAGAAGCTCCTATGAGTGAAGCCCTCCCAAATCTGACTAATTTGCCCCCTGAGGTGCAGGCATTTGTTGCCGCACAGGCGGTGGAGATTGCAGGGCTGAAGTCAGATATGAAGGCAGAACGTACGACCTACGCAATGACCATCCAAAACCGCGACCTAACTATCGCCGATCTGCGCTTGCAACTCCACGGTCACAAAAAACACCGCTTTGGATCGCGCTCAGAAAGCAGCGCACAACTGACGCTGGAACTGATCCTCGAAGAGCATGAGATTGCACAAGCGTCAGAGACAACCGAGGACGACGCGAACGCCTCTGACGCTGAAGCCAAGCCGCCGCGCACACCACGCGTGCGCAAGCCGTTCCCAAAAGAGCTCAAGCGTGTTGAGACGCGGATCATGCCCAGTGACGCCTGCACCGAGTGCGGCGGCGGCTTCAAAGAGCTGGGCGCTGATGTCATGGAAGAGCTGGAATATGTGCCCGGCCATTACATTGTGAACCAGATCATCCGCCCGCGTCTCGCCTTCACCTGCTGCGAAGCAGTCGTCCAAGCCGAGATGCCAAGCCGCCCCATTCCAAAGAGCTTTGTCGGCCCCGCGCTGATGGCCCACATCCTGTGCTGCAAATACGGCTATCACCTGCCGCTGTATCGCCAGAGCCAGATGTTTTCCAATGAAGGCATTGATCTGGGGAATGTCCCGAAGAATGTTGAAATTTTAATTTAGGGTGGCGTTGCTTCCCCTGAGCCGTAGGCTCTGGGTGTTTAATCGCAAAAGGAAGCAACACCATGAAGAAGACTATCACAGCAAGCGCTGGACTTGCCAGCGCGTCGAATGTTCATCAACTCGTGGAAACAGCCTGGGACAAAGTTGGCGAGAGCTTCGAGCAGTTCTGCCTGACGGCGGGCGTCGCCAGTCTGGTTCAGATGTTTGGTGAGGACGCAGATACGCTGGCGGGTGGCCGATACGAGCATTGCACTGACAAGCCTGGCCACAGATGGGGCACCGCGAAAGGTCAGGTTGGGTTCCATGGTGGGAAGATTGAGCTGGAGCGCGCCCGTGTGCGCGATAAAGTGACCGGTAAAGAGATTGTCCTGCCGAGCTGGGAAGAGGCCTCCTCGGGTGGCTTCCTTGAACAATGGGCAATGAGCCTAATGTTGATGAATGTTTCCACCCGTAAGTATGACCGAGCTGTACGGCTGCCCGAAGCGAAGGTGCCTAATAAGGCAGGGAGCGGGCTGTCCAGGTCAGCAGTTTCGCGTCGCTTCAAAGCACTCACCCAAGCGCGCCTGGATGAGTGGATGTCATCTGATCTATCGGAGCTTGACCTTGTAGCGATCCAGATCGACGGGCTGCATTTGGACGATCATTTGTTGGTGCTTGCGGCCGTGGGTGTGGAGGTTTCAGGCGAAAAGCACCCTCTGGGCGTCATTGAAGGGGCGACCGAGAACGCCGCGACGGTTCAGGCGCTTTTGGACAATCTGATAGAGCGTGGGCTCGATCCAGCGGGCTGCTATTTGTTCATCGTAGATGGGGCTAAGGCACTGACCAAGGCAATTCGGCGCACATTTGGTGCCGATATTCCCATCCAAAGATGCCAGATACACAAGGCCCGCAACATAACTGACAGGCTTCCTCCAAAGCTGCACGCCTCCGTACGCCGCGCGCTGAAGCAAGCATGGGAGCTTGATGATGCCGACAAAGCCGAGCGGTTGATGCGGAATCTTGCCCAGCGACTAGAGCTTGAGGCTCCGGACGTTTCAAAGTCGATCCTTGAGGGCCTAGACGAAATTCTAACTGTTGTTAGGTTGGGGCTACCTGTGGAATTGAGACGCTCATTGGCCAGCACCAACATCATTGAATCTATGAACAGCGTGATCCGACAGGTCTGTCGAAACGTCAAACGCTGGCGCGATGCAAAAATGGCGCTGCGCTGGACAGGGGCTGGTATGCTGGAAGCCGCGAAAGGCTTCCGCCGCCTAAAGGCCTACAAGCAACTCCCCATTCTCAAGCAAGCTTTGCTAGATCATCGCAATACCGTAACGCTTGACCAAATCAAGGACGTCGCCTAACCATCAATCAAGCAGCGCCACTCGCCCGATTTTCAACATCGTACGGGACATCCCCTGATCTGAGCGGTTCGCTCATGGCGGGTTGGGTCGGTAAATGCACCAAACTGATCGAGCGCGTCTCAGATGCGATCCGCGATCACGTGTTTGAGGCACAGGCAATCTTCATGGACGATACAACGGTTAAATTGCTCCAAAAAGGCAAGGTGTGTGGCAAAAACAAGACGAAAACGGCGCGGCTCTGGGTCTACGCCCGAAAAGAAAATACTTGGGCCAGCGGAGCACCACCTGCGGTGTGGTACCAGTTCTCCACCAGCCGAGGGGCCGAACATCCTAGTAAACATTTGGAATCCTATGAAGGCTTTGCCCATGCGGATGCCTATGCTGGGTATAATGACGCCTACCGCACGGGGCGGGTCAAGGAGATGGCCTGTATTGCGCATGTACGGCGTGAGTTCTTTGACCTTTATGAAAGCACCAAGCTGCCTGTGGCGGGCGAAGCCGTCTTGCGGATCAACAAGCTCTATGATGTTGAGACACAAGCGCGGTTCCTGCCAGCATCTGAACGCGTGGCCTTGCGCCAGGAATACGCCAAACCGATCTTTGACGACCTGGAGGTCTGGCTTAAAGAACAACTGGGCAAGATCTCCAGTAAGACGCCGCTGGCCAAGGCGATCAAATATGCGCTTGCGCGCCTGCCAAAGGCACGGCCCTATCTTGAAAACGGTTTTCTTGAGTTGGACAACAACACAGCCGAGAACGCGGTCCGTCCCGTCACACTGGGCCGCAAGAACTACCTGTTCATGGGCTCAGAAGCAGGCGGTAAATCCGCAGCCATCGCCTACACCCTCATCGAAACCGCCAAGATGAACAAGGTAAACCCCGAAGCATGGTTGGCTTGGGTCCTCGAACGCATCCAGGATCATCCCGTCAATCGGATCCATGACCTCCTGCCATGGGCCTATCAGGATATGATCAACGCTCGGGACGCCGAAGCTGAGGCAAAAGACGCTACTTAATCACGCCCCGTGCTGATGATTACGTCTCCGCTGCCCTTTGCTCATCATGAAATCCAAACACATTACGCCAGCCAAATGCCAGCTTCGCGCAATAATCCCAGATCAAACCGGGCCTAAACAGAGGGGGTTCCCTTGATGCTTACGGTGAAGGGAACTGTGAAGTCCGTAAGGAACCTTAGGACGTCATCACGGTAGTCGCGCAAGCGGACCAGAAGATTGTGGCCTGGCCGCTTGGCTTTTCGGCCTCGCGCGCCAGGGCGTCTAGCCAGTGGGTCTTGTCGCTCATGGAAGGCGAGGCCCTCGGTGAGGATCGCCATGTATTTGGTGAGGATGCTCTGATAAACTGTAAGCGCAGTCCCCGTCCCATTGATGTTTTCAGCCTTGGCCGATTGACATTGTTCGGTGTGGTGCGTTTGCGCGCACGTCAGGGAGTCCCGGGCGAGCTTATTTCTGAGGGCGTGGCGACGGCATGAGCCCAGGGCATCAAAGCGTTGATGTCCTTTTCGAGATGCCCATTGGCCAGCTTTGTGTACAGATCGCGCAGGTAGGCATAGGGCTCGACGCCGTTCATGCGACAGGTTCCGATCAGGCTGGCGAAGCGTGCCCAACACCGGGCGCCGTCATCGTGACCTGCAAAAAGTGTATTGCGACGTGTCATGGCTGAGCTTCTGATCGCATTTTCGACCAGGTTGGAATCCATGTCGACATGGCCATTGTCATTGTCATTGTACCCTAATTAATCAGATTCTACGGATTCGCCAAGATTTTGGGCATTTTTGTACCCTTAATTACAATATATCCACAGGCTAAGCTCGACGATTATCGACGTAATCTCACGCCCTCTAGATCTCGATTTTCTACACCATCTGCCCTTATCTGCAGCACTTCTCTCTGCGATCTTTTCATTGCTCGCAATCTTCTTTTTCCGTCAATTACCAAAACTTATCCACAATTTCGACCGTATGCCAATTAAGGGTACAGTATTGGAATTAAGGGTGCAGTACGGTAAATAAGGGGACAACTCCGCTTTGAAAACAAATGACTTTTTTACGCCCAATTCTGATTAATTAGGGCACAACGACAGCAGTGTTGCGAGTGCGGCGCCTGATAAAAACGCCACATCTTCAACGACCTGTGCGCGTGCAGACGTGACCCAAGACGGCATCTGGGATAATGTTTCTGCAACACTTTCACGCATGTTCAGCTTGGATGTCATATCCGAAGCCTAACTCAAGACGGCGCTTATCGCCAGTAAATAGCATGATAACCGCCTCGCCTTGCAGTTCTCAACTATGTCCAATAAGTTTGCATTATCGGACATAAAAAGATATGCCACGGATATAGTTTGTGTCGTTTTAGTTTCATGGCCGGACTCGCCCTAAATCAGCCCTCTCGCCCTCGAAGTTTCCAGTCTATCGGTGGACTGGGTTCTTGCTCAATCTCTGGACTCGTCTTGTGAGGATGTCGATCGGGTCCTCTTCCTTGCCGGTTGCTTCCCTGCGTCCATAGGGTGTTTAGCCAAGATAAATTCAGGGCGATCAGGGTTGGCCATGCTCGTCAGCCATCGGATCACTACCTCACGGTGTTTGTCAAACAAGTTGTCCGCCGATTTCATGCAGCGTCTGGCTCTTCTCCGCTTTGTTGAGTAAGAAAAGATGCTGACCATCAAGTAACCTGTTGATATGTTAGGTTTCTGACAACTTTACATAGGGCAGGTATATGACCATCGACATCTCGCAACATATTTTACGCCTGAAGGGGCAACGTGTAAATGAAATTGAGCTGGCTGAAGACGGTGCGAAGGTTATTGTTCAGTGCAGTCGGGATGCCCGCAGGAGCGCTATAGACCCTGCAACCGGCAAGAAGGGTAGCATCAACCAACATATTCGCCGACAAGTAAACGACATCCCGTTTTTTGGGTATCCTTGTGTGATTGAGATTGAGCTAGCGCAGGTTTTTATTAGCAAGGGTGAGCGCCGCATTGAGGCGTGTCCTTTTGTTGATAAAGGGTGCCGTTTCACCCATCGATTTTGCCATCTTATCAGTGGATTGTGCCGTCATTTATCCATTCTGGCTGTCTCCAGGCATTTAGGTATACGATGGGAGACGGTAAAGAATATCGACAAGGCATACCTGATGGAAACGCTCCCTGCGCTTGATCCCGCACAGCTTGCTGGCTTGGAATACATTGGTGTCGATGAAGTGGCCCGGGCGAAAGGTCATGACTATATGACGGTGGTCTACGATATGGTCGGAGGGCATCTGATCTGGGTGGAAGCCGGTCGAACTGCCGAAGTTTTTTCAAGGTTTTTGAAACAGCTGCGGCCAGATACAGCCCATAAAATAAATGCCGTGTCGATGGATATGGGGCCTGCCTACCAAAAGGCTGTCAGGGAGTCCTTGCCGATGGCCGACATCGTATTTGACCGTTTCCACGTCATGAAAAACTACAGCAAGGCTATCCATAATCAGCGTCGCCTTGAGTTCAGGAAGGCCGATCCAAGTGGTAAAGAGTTGATGAAGGGCACGCATTATCTGTTGCTCAAAAATGCGGATAAGTTGAATGAAAAACAAAGTAACAAGCTGCAAACGTTGCTGGAGAGCAATAGCAACCTGAATACGCTTTACGTCTTAAAAGAACAGCTTCAGGCTCTGTGGAGCGCCCCATCATTTGAGGGGATGTCAGAGCAACTGGAAAATTGGTGCCTGATCGCAGATCAGTCACACATGCTCTATCTGAAAAAGTTCGCAAAATCCCTAAGAAAACATTGTGTGGGCATATGCAACTACGCGAAACACAAGCTGACAAGCGCCAGGATAGAGGCTGGTAATGTCAGTATAGGAATGATCCGCAAACGAGCCAGGGGCATCAGGGATACCGAATACTTCAAACTCAAAATTAGACAATCATCCATCCCAGATAATCAATCTATGTTCTATTTGAAATCCTAGAATAACTCAACAAAGCGGAGAAGAGCCTGTGTTTTTAGCGGCGCTCTTGGGTGCTGGGCTGGCGCGATTGTGTCGATGATGATCAGTTGTCCTCCGCAACATGGACAAGGAAGTGCGAGGACACGAGGTGGTTGATCGGTATCATTGATGCTGTCGTTATTGGCGTGTTGCCGGTCTGGCGTTTTGGCTCCCAGCAAGTGTCTGATCTGCGCGATATTGGCGGCACGGTTGCCGTTTCCGAAGAAGCCATAGTGACGGATGCGGTGCTGGCCTCTGGGCAGGACGCGGATCACGGTGTTTGTTAAACAAGGTGTCCGCCAATTTCATGCAGCGTCTCTAATATCAGGGACGCTGATTTCGTTTTCGGGGTTGAGCCAGACTGGTCCGGCAGGTTGCCAGTTTCGAGTTTTTCCTGACCAGCGCTGTGGGTTTTGCGCCCGAGCCGTTGCATAGAGAATGGCACAGTTTGCCAATGTTTCGCGATCAATTCCGCCGTGACGCGCGTTGGGCGTGGCGAAGCGGATCGCGCTGTGCAAGTGTTCGTCGTTGTACCAATCGGCGAATGATTTCACCCAAGCTTGCACATCGGCTTTGCTGGCAAAACCTTTGCTGGGCCAGTTTGGGCGGTATTTGAAGGTCCGAAACAGGGCTTCAGAGAATCGGTTGTCATTGCTGACGCGCGGGCGGCTGTAGGACGCTGTGATGCCCAGCTTTCCATGGTGGTTTTCATCGTGGCACCTTTCATGGGGCTGCCGTTGTCGGCGTGTAGCACCAGCGGACGCATGAGGCACCCTTCAGCCATTACAGCCCTCCTAATCAGTGTCGCGGCATGCTCTGAACTCTCACGATCATGGACCTCCCAGCCGACGATCTTGCGGCTGTAGATATCCACGATCAGGTAGAGATAAAAGAACATACCCGCGACTGGCCCAGGCATCCAGGTGATGTCCCAAGTCCAGACCTCGCAGGGTGCATTTGCCCGGTAGCTGGTGGGTGGTTTGCGTTTGGTGGGCGGTTTGGCGCGGCCCCGATGATGCTGTTGCCCCTCTGCGCGCAAGATGCGGTAGAAGCTTGATTCAGAGGCTAAATAACGCCCTTCATCCGCTAGTTTAGGCACGATTTGACTGGACGGAAGGTCGGAAAAATCCTTTGAATTACAGGCTTCCAGCACAGCTGCGCGTTCAGTCTCGCTTAACTTATTAGCCGGTTCCGGACGCTGTACGAGGGGGCGTTGATCCGACCGAACCACACCTCCTTTTGTCCAGCGCCGAAAGGTGCGCTCACTGATTTGAAGCACGCCGCACGCTTTGAAATGCCGCGCACCAGCCACGACAGCCTCGTTGATCAGATCAACGGCGGTTTGGCGATTTAGGGTGCTGATCATGCGTCCTCGTCCCCCCAGATCGCTGATGCCTTTTTTCGCAGAACAAGCAATGCAGCGGTTTCAGCCAAGGCACGATCCTTGCGGGCTAGATCGCGTTCCAACCCCTTGATGCGTTTTTTTCTTCCTTCGTTGCCTGCCCAAGACGCGCCGTGCTGGCACGGTCCCAGTCATTTGCCTGCTCGCAAGCTGTACGCCATGCCGCGATCTGCTCAGGGAAAAGCCCCCGTTTGCGGCCATACTCGGACAAATCAGCTTCGTTCAGCGTCGCCGTTTCCAACACAGCTGCGAACTTGTCGCGCGAAGACCAACCTTCAGGCCCAGCATCCGCATCCGGCAAAAGCTGTCCCTTGCCGCGCGCATGGCTACGCCACGCATGCAACGTCCCCTCTGAAATCCCTTCTTCCTTCGACAACTGTCGAATGGCCATCTTGTTTGGCGGCAGCATCCGCTTCAGAACAGCCGCTTTTCGTGCCGGTGAGTATCCCATGTCATAGTCCTATCCCGCCCACCTGGAAATTAGAGATAAATAGAGCAGCGGACAACATCCCTGACAGAGGGGGATCACGCGCAACTGCCTGTTCCCATGCCACATCGTCTGCGGCGTTGATGTCTGAGTGATCCATTATGGTCAAAACCCACAAAAAGGTATCTTATGTCCGGGAATGAAACAATAATCCGGGAATGAAACAAAAACGTGAATATAATGATATCAATAGCTTAGTGTCCAGTAATGGAACAAGAACGACAACCGGTGTCGGTGTCGGAACACCGGAATAGCTGAGATTCGAGTGCTTCCCTGAAAAACCGACTGGGGTTCATGAGATTCTGCATCGGTATTTGTGAGACTAGACTTACCGGAGTTTATGAGACTGGCGACGTAACGCCCCAACAAAACAAGGACCGGCCTATGTTTAACACGTCGCCGACGAAGCCGAGGTACTCGAAATATCACAATCCATGCGGCTGCAATCTGGTCTAAAAAGCCTCGGCATGTTTTTTCGCCAGTCTCATAAATAGCGATTCAGTCTCACAATTACGGTTTGGATAAGGCGTTGAAATCAAATGAAACCCAGTCTCATAAACCCCAGTGTTCCGACAACCCCAATGCGTGATGACGTCATTGGGATTATGGAAACCCGCCCTGCCCTACGCGAGCGCCGCAGCGTTGCCGACCGCGTGATCGAGAAGATCAAGGCCTTTGTGGAGACGTTTTTTGAGGGTGTGGATTAGACTCCTTCCCTACTCTCTGACCGCCAACGATGTGATCCGGAAAACTTTGCATTTTCCGGATTTTCCGGCTAATGTGGATATTATCATCTAAGTGTAAGGACTATGATCATGAAGACTATGACCGCTTCGGTCGCGAGCAAAGAGTTCGGGCGCTACCTAGACGCTGCGCAGCACGAACCTGTAGTGATCACCAAGCAGAACCGCCCGGTGGCTATCACCATGTCGATTCAGCAGGTTGAGCGCCTCTTCAAAGGGCAGGTTGAAGCTGGGATCGCGCGTGGACTCGAGGACGTTGCCGCAGGGCGCGATAGCGAGATGACCCCTACTCACCTGGAGACCATGCGAGCGAAGTTTAAGACATAAAACAGCTAACCATGAAGGTCATTATCACCCAAACGGCCGAAGATTCCCTTGAGGAAATCTACCGCTACAAATGCGAGTACAGCGTGGCTCACGCTGATGATTTCCTGAGTAATATCTACGCTTTCACGACTGATAACCTGTCAGTGTTTCCCCGCTTAGGGCGCGTCTATAACCCCGAGCGGGGTTTGTTTCGTCTTATCTACGCCAAGGCCTTCAACATCTATTACACGATACGCGAGCAAGAGGTGTTTGTTCTGTTCATCATCGACGGCTCGATCAGCCTAAACCAAGAGCTGGCTGACCCAAAGGTCCCCCTGCCTGAGTTTTAGCCGCCCCAAAGAGGCATTACCGCCTACTTTTAATTTCAGTTATTTCGGTTATACCAATTTAACAGGTTAAATAGATTTTACTTGTTGTTGAAGTCCGGTGACCTGGGCAGATGTATAAGGTAAATCGGTTATTTCAGTTATACCGAAATAACTGGTAAAATAGAAACAACAAGTTATTTGCATTATTTCGATTTATCCATATGCTCTGCAGCATGAAAATAACCATCTACAACATGAAGGGCTCAGCGGGGAAAACCCCGATGGCCGTGAACATCGCACTCGATAGGGAATACGCCCTGGCGACCAATGAACCATACAATATCCTCGACACCATATTGCCCGAAGAGCGGCTTTTCTCGCTGCAACCCGATGAAGAGTTCCCGGATTTTCCCGAGGGTATCGACGTGGTGTTTGACCTAGCCGGTCTCATGTCGCGCGACGCCCGGCCGAGCATCGTCTCAGCAGTCTCACAGTCCAACGTGGTGCTCGTGCCCATCTACAATGAGCTGAAGTGTATCCACGCGGGGATACACACCATCAGAGAGCTTCTGCCATACAATAAAAACATCGTCGTGGTGGCGACGAAGCTGGTGAAGCGGAAGGGTGAAGTTTTCAAAGACTGGGGCGACTGCGAAGACGCAAAAAATATTAAAGCGGTCGTGGATCACGCGATAGGGCAGGGGGTACCGGTTCTTCCGCTTAAATTCTCGCGCGTGTTTGATACCATTTTTGAACAAGAGCTTTCCATCCGTCAAATGATGGAAAAGGACGCTCTCGCTCGCTACACCTACCGAGATGTTGCAGCGCAGTTCGACACCTTACTTTCTTACCTCGAGCAACATTATGCCTAAAAAAAATGACCTCTCCATCTTCAAAAAGGTTGAACCGGGTAATTCGGTTAAACCAAGTGAACCGAAATCAATTCTTGCGCCGAAAGCCGTGGGCCGTAAAGCCAAAAAGCCCGAAGACAAGGAATCTGAGATCGTGGCGCTCAAACTCACCCGCGCAGAGCTTGCAAAGCTCGAAGAAAAGGCGGGCCTCGTTCCAAAGTCCACCTATCTCAAACACATCCTAAGAAACAAAACTGATATTTTCGATTGAATCGATTAAACCTGTTATATCGGTTTAACCGAAATAACAGGTTTCTTAATCTCTGTTTCAAGCTCTTTAATCTGCGCTTTTAATGCATCCGGCTCACTTGAGCCGTTTTTTTGAGCCCAATCAGCAGGGGAAGGGAAGCTTACACCCCGAGCGCCCCAGAACTTTCTGATCTCCACAGCGTTCAGCCGATCTTTCCAACCCGCCTTTTTGAAGGCATCCACATAGATGCGGCCGCCGAGGCTAAGCTGGAACTCTGCCGTAACAGTATCTCTCTGGGCCTCAGGAAGTGCCTGGAAAGCCTCCTCAATCCTTTCGGCACACGACCGACGATACGCCGTCTCTGCCTCTCTCTGAGCCTTTTTAAGCGCATCCAGTTGACGCTCAAGCCTCTCGCGCTCAACTTTTGCCGTCTGAGCCACCTCAAGACGCTTCTGCTTCTGCGCATTTTCATTGTGAAAATCTTGTTCAACAGCAGCTCGCAGGAAGCCCGCTTTCGATGACTTGATATTGCCTCTTACAGCTTCATTGCTGGCGAGGTCTAATTTCTCAAAAATATATGCTTCGTCGTGTTCGATTACCCAAGCGCGAGCGAGGGTCTTTGAAACCCCCTCCGCCATCAAAGCTTTGTAGGCAGGCATCTGCGTGATGTCGTCTTCGGTATCCATTCCGATGAGCGATAGCTGCGGATTGGGCCGTATAATAAAACGCAGGCCAGTCACGGTGCGTCCCTTGCGCTTGGTCTCGAGCTCAAGCTGGATGTTGGAAAGCTCGTTCACTTCCTTCATCGCCGGTTGGATCACCGCCCGATTCAAGAGCTTGAACTGCTTGTAGCTGATCATCTGATCAACCGACATCAGCTTGCGGAACACATCCACATCCCACCAAGGCGTATGGGCGATATCCACATAACGGTAGCAGTTTTCATAAAGCACCAAAGCATGGGCGCTCTTCATTTCCCTAAGAACGCTTAGATTGATCTTCGAATACACGTCCGGATGATACAGCTTCTCCGCAAGTGACTGCTCATAGCGATAGGTGCACACCCCACCTTTGAGCTTCGCATAGGGCAGGAGAACCATGGCTTCCCAAGAGGTTTTCCCATCATCCTCAAGCACGTCAAACTCGACCACGGTTTCCATAAGGCCCTTGAGAGCTCCCTTGAGGTAGGCTGAGTTATGGCTATCAAAGCCGATCATCTCACACAGGACCGAGGCACTAATCTTATGCTCTTTCGCTGTCAGGAGCTGGTCATAGGCATTGTACAACAGGGCGTTCACAAGCTTGCGCTGAAGCAGGGAAAGCTTCGCACCAATGTGAATCGCAGCGACATGCTTCTTGAGTATCTGCTTGTCTTTGCTGTATTTTTCGGGTTTCATTTTCATAGGTGAATGCAATTACCTTTTATTCATTCACCATTCTACACATTTTTTGTCAGATGCAAATTTTCTTCTCAGAAAGCGCTCAGGTCATAACAAGCCGCTC